>CAYPYX010000036.1:13643-21319 GCA_964415065.1 uncultured Rhizobium sp. | reverse complement strand
GAAGTTACATCCAACATTGCCGAACCATCGGGATTCGAACCTGTTTCATTGATCCCTACGTTTTGGGAACATAATTCAGCCGTGAATAAGAAAAGAGCAAGGAAAAGTTGAATTTTGTAGTATTTTACCATTCGTTTATCGATAATTTAATTAAGATATTGAAATTTTACAGCGCGTAAATATAGGTAAATTTCAACACTTTTTAATCAATATTATCGGTTCAAATGGATTTAAATGATGATTTTCTTTAGTGTTAGATTGGTGAATGTCAATTAATCTAACGTCTATTCCCCAGGATTTCCAACGATCCAAAAAATCCGTTCCATACAATCGGACATGATCCCATTGTCCTAAAAGTTCTTGTCGTTGACTCGAAGACCAATCGCGTTCCGCTTCAATAGTTTCATTCAAAATTGGAGAGAAAGGAATTTGTACAATGGCTCGCCCGCCCGGTTTTAAAACCCTAACAATTTCAGAAAGTGCTTGCTTTTCCTCCAAAATATGTTCCAGTACATGATTGCAAATAATCCATTCAAACGAACATTCCTGAAATGGTAATTGTCTTAAATCGCCCTGCTGAACATCGTTGCTGTATGCGAATTTATATCCCTTAGATCGATTGTCTATACCTACAACTTCACTCTTGAGTTTGCTTCGGATCGCTTTAAATAATGCACGTTCTGGCGCAACATGTAATATTTTTGATGGTTTTTGGGGATGTAATTCTTGTTCTAATAAAAACTGATATACCAAACGGTCGCGATCAGATGATGCACATCGTGGACAATCAACATTTCGTTTACCAGCTCCGATTACTTTGTATTTCAAAAGAATTTCAGAGTCATTTCCGCGTGGAAACCAATAATTTGGATAAAATCCACAAATGTTACATTGTTGTAACTGCGACTTTTTTGAACTCCAATATCGGGAATCAAAAAAAAATTGCGGTATGAACTGAAACCATTTCAATACCGCAATTTAAACTTTATGTGAAAAATATTTTCAATTTTATCCGTTCATTCAACAGATAAAAGGGCACTTTCGTTAAATTAGTTAACGCTCACTAATTCGGTGTCGAAAATTAAGGTTGCATTTGGAGGAATTACTCCACCCGCACCACGTTTTCCATATCCTAATTCTGAAGGAATGATCAATTTGTATTTTGCACCTACTTTCATCAATGCAATTCCTTCATCCCAACCTGGAATTACCTGACCAATTCCCAACTTGAAATCAATGGGTTGACCGCGCTTGTAGGAATTATCGAATTCAGTTCCATTGGCTAATTTCCCAGAATAGTGAACAGCTACTGTTTTTCCTTTTGAAGCTAATTCACCTGTACCTTCTTGTTCAACTACATACCACAATCCTGTACCGGTAGGTTTTGCAGTTGGGTAAGTGGTTTTAACCCAGTTTTCAAATTTCATTTTTTCAGCTTCCTCAGCTTTTGCTTTTTTCTGTACCATTTCAGCTTGATATTGTGTCATAGCAGCTTGATCTGCTTTGAAGTTTTTAGCATCTTTACCTACGCGAATGATTTCAATGGTTTCGATTTTGTCTCCTTGCTGAATTGCATTCACAACTTCTTGTCCAGTAACCACCTTTCCAAAAACAGTATGCATACCGTCTAACCAAGGAGTAGCAACGTGCGTAATAAAAAACTGAGATCCGTTTGTTCCTGGACCAGCATTAGCCATAGAAAGAATACCTGGACCTGTGTGTTTCAATTCAGGTACGATTTCATCATCAAAACGGTAACCAGGTCCACCAGAACCATTTCCAGATGGGTCACCACCTTGAATCATAAAGTCAGCAATGACGCGGTGAAAGGTCAATCCATTGTAGAAAGGAGTACCTTTTGGTTTGGCGTTATTATCAATTTTTCCTTCGGCTAAACCCACAAAATTACAAACTGTAATGGGGGTTTTGTCGTAATGCAATTGCAATAAAATTTCGCCTTTGTTGGTAATCATTTTTGCGTAAAGTCCATCGGGTAGACCATTTCCACCACCTGAAACTTCGGGATCGTTATACTGATTTGTCATAATGTTTGCAGATAAAAAGCTACTAGTCAACACCGCGGTTGAAAGTAGGAACCAATTTTTCATTTTAGTTATCATGGTTATTTGTTCTAATTTGTTGTTGTATTTTTTTAGGCAATTTTTGTACCACAAGTTCATAACTGTTGTCAATTTGCTCAGAAATAAAAGATTCTGAAAGACCATGGAGTTCAATTTGATTCCATAATTTCTTGTTCATATGGTATGCCCCTTGAATTTGCTCGTATTGCTCACGCAATTCAATGGCTAATTCGGGGTCGCATTTTACGGCAATTTGTTGAAAATCCTGAATATCAGCTAAACAAAACATTTTACCCGCAACCTTCCATACACAAGTCGTTTCATCGAAAGGAAATGTTGCTTCCGTGGCCGGTTTGCTTAAACAATATTCGTTGACCCAGTCAAAATTCATTGGCGATAATTTTACAAAACTAACCATTCCGTGTAAATTTGTAAAATTAATCGACCAACTCATTCGTTTATACTATCGTTTGATCATCGATACCATACGTATTAATATATGAATTTCCACACTCATTCTCCGTTTAAATCATCTGAAAAACTGAATAATTCCAAATGGATCTCCGTTGGTTTTAACATACCCACTCATGCTTTAAGACTAGATGTATTTTCTTCATTTAGGCCCTTGTTTTTGGGGATGTTTTTGCTACTTTCATTTGTTGCAATTTCCCAATTATCGGCCCAACAGCGCATAGCGAAACCGAAAAATTCAGTACAAAATTCAGCCAATTCTCGAGGCGATGTAGAGTTAGAACATCCACCCATTGATCCAAACAGACAGCCATCCCCCGAAAAGAAAAAAAGAAGAATTCGTTGGGAAGCCATTCAATTTATGGATAATGGAGATGCTTACTACAAAGATCAACCGTATACCGGAGGTGCTTATGCATTGTTCCCGCCTAATAATCCAAATTCAGTTGAGGCACCAAAGATTGCAAAAGAGGGAGAGTTTGTGAATGGTAAATTACACGGTGAGTATAAAGTGTATAATCCTAAAGGCCAATTCATTTCGCGCGAGACCTATGCAAATGGAGTTAAAAACGGAGCTTTTTGGTATTACTATGAAACTGGTGAACTGGAAATTAAAGGAAATATGAAAATGGATGTTCTTCACGGAACCGTGGAAGGATTCTATTCCTCAGGTGCAAAGTACTATATTAATGTTTATACAGATGGAGTACGTGATGGTAAATGTGTTTCATATTTTGAAAATGGACAAACGGAAAATGAAGCTGAATTTAAAAAAGGAATTCCCGTTGGTGTGCATTATGCATATTTTCCCGATGGAAGCGTAAGATATATGAAGTCATTTAATTCCGAAGGAAAACTTCATGGTCCCCATTATGTATTTCATAGAACAGGTTGCGAAGCATTAGAAGAGTATTATAAAAATGGTAAACTCGACTCAGTTCAAAGAGCATGGGATGCTTTAAGCTGTTTTCTAATTCGCACCGGAAGTTATAAAATGGGAGAGAAGGATGGCGTTTTTGCTGAGTTCAATATGTTTGGGGATACTCTTAAGATTGAATCCTATAAAAATGGAGTTCGACATGGTTATTTCGGTTCCTACATAGAAAAGAAGTCAGAAGAAGAAGGAGGGGTGCGCCCACGAATCGTTACGGAAATGGAAGGGAAATATGTGGATGGATTGGCTGAAGGATATTGGGTTTATGGACAAGTTTCGCACTATCAGGAGCGAAAAGGGTCGTATAAAAAAGGTGTGAAAATTGGAACTTGGTTGTACTACGATCACCGTGGTGAACTTCTTTTGGAACAAAATTTTGATGAAAACGGAGAACAAATTGGAGGGAAAATCTATGAAAATTGAGCCCTTCATTGTAGGAATGACGGGACTTTCGGGCGCGGGTAAAACGTATTATGTGGATGCCTTAAAAGCTAAATTTGGGGATAATATAACTGTGGTGGGTTTTGATGATTATTATAAACCGCTCGAAATGCAACACATTGATGAATTCGGTGAAGCCAATTATGATTTGCCTTCGGCTTTGTATTCCGATAAATTTTATCACGATTTAATGCAGTTGATCGAATATCACCCGGTAACCTTGAAAAAATACCAATTTGAACATTATGATGCTCCCGAAGTGATCGAAACGTTGTCGCCGGCACCCATTCTTTTGGTAGAAGGATTGTTTGTGATGGAGTTTCATCCGGTTGATGCATTGTTGAATTATCGCGTTTTTATTGATTGCGATACCGATTTGTGTTATAACCGTCGATTAAAACGTGACATAGCGGAAAGAAATATTCCGGAAGCTCGAAGTGTACATCAATGGCAGCATCATGTTATGCCGGCGTATAATCAATTTATATTGCCTCACAAAGACCGTTGTGATTTGGTTATATGGAATGAAGGAGCTGCCGATCACAACATCGATGTAATTTCAAAGGCCATCATGGAGCAAGCTCATCCCTCGGTGATAAGAGCCCTTCAAAGTAGTTGAAAATTCAGGTTGCCTTAACTCGAAAATTTAAGTCAAACTTGAATGAAACGATTTCTAGGTGCACTTAATCCAATACTACAAATTCGGAAGTTTGATACTGAGTATCGTAAATAGCAAAAGTAGGTGTATTAAATACTCCGGCAATTTCACCGGGATTCATTAAAAGCGCCTTACCGTATTTTTGCTTATGCTGCTTGTGTGTGTGACCGAAGAATACGGCGTCATACCAGCCTGTTTTTACCATGGTTTGAGCGTAAAAAGGATAATGCGTAACTCCAATTTTAACGCCGTCTAAGGTTAGAATATTATCTAAATCGCCAATGTATTCACCATATAAACGAATGTTTGGATAATTCTGAGCTTGGTTCAAAATTTGATAACGATCACCATCATTGTTGCCGAAAACTGCATGTACGGCTTTTCCAGAATCCCCTAAAACCTTAATAACAAAGGGAGAGCAAAAATCGCCACAAAAAATGATGGTATCTATTCCTCGTTCGGTAAGTATATTCAAACACTGATTCAAACGATCAACTCGGTCGTGTATGTCGCTAATTATTGCAAATTCCATAATTGTTTAAGATGTATTAGTCGAAAATTATTCAACGAAATTACAAAAGGGTTGTAAATTTGCAGTAACAATTTACAAACATGGCCATAATTATAACCGAAGAGTGCATCAATTGTGGAGCTTGCGAGCCCGAATGTCCTAATAATGCTATTTACGAAGCAGGAGTAGAATGGGCCATAGCCGATGGTACCGAAGTAGAAGGAGAGTATTTGATGTCGAACGGTAAAACCGTAAGTGTAAATGAAAAGTTTCGCGCCATCAGCGATGAAGTTTATTTCATTGTTCCCGATAAGTGCACTGAATGTATGGGCTTCCATGAAGAGCCCCAGTGCGCAGCAGTTTGTCCAGTAGACTGTTGTGTTCCAGATCCCGCACATCGTGAATCTGAAGCGGTTCTATTAGACAGAAAAGCTCGATTGCACGTATAACTTTTGATTCCATGTGGATTTTCACAGCTTTCCATGCTGTAATTAAATCTCAATACTTTAATGGAATTTATCGATACTGAAAGAATCGATTGTGCTTTTATTTACTAGTGAATGCGCATATTAACTCAAATCCAGTTCGCCGATATTAATTCATTATCTTTGAGGCATGACGGTGAGAAAGATATGTTTAGTCAGTTGGGTACCGCTACGAAAGGAACCCAGTAGTACCTCCGAAATGGTTTCTAGTTTGCTTTTTGGGGAAACGTGTACCGTGGTTTCGCAAGAAGGCGAGTGGCTATCTGTATTGTGTGATCATGATCAATACCCCGGATTCATTCCCGAGAAATATCTTGCAGATGAATCTATAATCTTACCCGAAAATCATGTTAAATGGCTCAACTACGGTCCTGTCATCGCTCGACCCGTGTTGCCTGAAGAAGAATCAGAAAATTTCAGTGGCCCCATTATTTTAAGCCCAGGAAGTTGGGTTTCAAGCTCTGGTGTATTAGATGTACAGGGAATTGAGTACTATTTTCATGCAACATCTACGCTGTTTGATTCCCGTAAATTTTTAAAACAATTCATCAATACACCCTATTTGTGGGGAGGTAGAAGTATTTTCGGTATCGATTGCAGCGGATTAACGCAATTATACACAGCAGCACAAGGAATTTCCATCCCAAGAGACGCCTATCAGCAAATTGAATTGGGACAATCGGTAGACTTTTTGGAAAAACAGGAAGGAGATTTAGCATTTTTTCAAAATAAATCGGGGAAAATCACTCATGTGGGAATTGTATTAAACGGTGGACAAATAATTCATGCTTCCAATCAAGTTCGTGTGGATCTACTGTCTAAAATTGGAATCACTCATTGCAACACCCAAGAACTAACACATGAATTAGTCGAAATTCGCAGAATTATATTAACAGAATGAAATTACAAGAATACATCAATGAGATGAAGCCGGATTTTCATCGGCTGTATGGTGAAAAATATCAATTTCAAGTGGCGCAATCGGAAGCACATATCGATTTAACGCTGAATGCTTGTATTCAATATGTTCAGAAGTTGGCCATGTCGGGAAAACTTAAGGAAATTCAAGACATGGCAACGGGTGGTGCAGATGCATTAAAGAACAGTACTTATTATGCAGAATTATTGGGTAATTGTGCTCAAAGTTACTACGGTTTAGATTGGGATAATTCGCGCAAAACAGCACTCGCTGAAGATATTTTAGTGTTTATTTTGGATGGATTAAAATTCAAATTTATCCAAGGTGGTTATACCTTAGACCAAGCGGGCGTTATGAAGTTTTTAGGGTTGGATTTGGGGATTTTAGGTAAGGTTGGTGGAATGTTTGGACGATTTTTTCGTTAATACGTTGAAATAACTAGAATAAATTGAAACATAAGAATCCATCATATAGACTGCTAATTGGGCTTTTGTTTCTTTTCGGGGGATGGAATACGGTTTGTGCTCAATACTGGAGCCCACAAAATATTCAGGATAGATACAAAACGGGTATGGTGATTCGCAATTACCGGGAACTGGTTTTGGTTAAGGAGAATTTAAAACAGTACATTCATATTGAGCGATTAAGAATTGATGGCGATGTGGATGTAAATACGGTAACTCAATTGGTTGCTAAAATGCCCTGGGTCGATGAACTTCAATTAATTCGCTTTCAAGGAATTTTGTCGGACGTTGACTTAAAGAATTTGGAATGGGTTCCATCCATTTATTTATTTGTTCCCAAAGACCGTGAAGACGCTTTGCTACTTAATGATCAATGGAAGAGTATTTCAAATATTACATTGCAATTTCAAGAAGTTCCGGAACAATGGGACTTTCTTAAAGATTGGAAAAATTGTCAATCTTTAACCATATTAGCATCCCTTAATAAAACAGATGCGTATAATTTGATGCAGCAAGTGGTGGTTTCAATACCTCAAATCCAACGCTTGGGAATTTCTTTGTCTTCGGTTAAACATTTGCCAATTTCAGTCAAAAAATTGAGTCATTTGAAGGAGCTTTCTGTTATTAATGCTGCAGATGTTGAAATCCGAAATTCTGATGCCATGGGAACTCAAATGAATAATTCTGATGTATTGATGGGATTGGTTTATAC
>CAYPYX010000036.1:10470-13543 GCA_964415065.1 uncultured Rhizobium sp. | reverse complement strand
TGATCGTTAAAACCAGTCAATCGCCTGAAAGAAATGCTGCTCTTGGAAAAAGCTTTCAATATGATTCATCCGGTAAACTGTTTCTCCTTGATGCAGGAGTGTGGTTTGAAGTCACAGCAACTTCCTTGAGCGGAGATGTCGAATTAGAAATCCGTCCAGGGTATTTTGCACAAATCAATTATCAAGCAGCCGTGCGTGATTCCAGTCGATTTTACGCATTTAACATCCCCCGAAATAAATGGGTGAATTACTATGACTACGACTATGATTTTGACGATGAGTTCATTTCGAAAATTGATTTTTATCAATTTAATGGGGGTGCGAATACTTCGGTAAAACATTCGGAAACACCAGTTTTAAATATGGATGAAATGTTTGAAACAGCAGGATTTCATTATGTTTTGTCGCCCGTGGAATCCAAAACGATACTGAATCCTATAAAAGGAAATTACATACAAAAAACTGCAGTTGCAGTTGGAAATAATAGTTATCCATTGTTTCGTGGACGTTCAACTGTGCGGGTGAGAGTTCTCGGGCTGTTGAAAATGACCGATGTTGTTGGTATTGAAATATCCGATGTTTCAGCTGGAAAATTCTATCCCGAGTTAAAATCGTTTGAAGGACAAATCTTTTATATTCATACCAAAGCATCTCGAAAATACGTTGTTGATTTTTTTAAATCCCTGCGAATAATCGACGTTAGGATCAAGAAATACGGTGAAAAACCACAGTTGGAGTTTAAAACAGATCAGAATATCATTGAAATTTCATGTATGTCGTATGTTGATTTGCCAACAGCCAATTACACAGAAAAAGAAAAAATGGATTTGCAGCGTAAGTGGGATCTAAATTTTGCACAATATCAGAATCGCCGTGTTTTGAAAAATCAATACTGGGTAAATTGGAGAACCGGGATAGAAAATCAACGGATAGTACAAGCAACTGAATCGGTGTTGGGAAACTCTCGATTGCAACCTGGAATGAAACGCGGTAGTTTTAAAATCCGAAGTATGGGAGAATTCGTCATTGCTAAACCCGTTGCACAAAATCCAACTCATTATCTCGAATTGGTTTTTTGCGATGCAGGTAAGATACCCTTGAAATGTACTGACGTTTTAGTGGTTTTGGAACAACCTCAATCCTCGATTAAGTTGGAAAATCCCAACAAGAACAGTACCTCTGCTACGGATGCACCGAGATATAAACTTCAAATTAATCCCAAACAAATCACTTCGATTTTAGTTAAAACTCAATCAGGTAATGTGTATTATTTAACCGGAGATGCCTTTAGAAAATTGAATTTAGCAGATAATTCTATTTCCTATATTTCCATGCAACCCTTACCCGATAAAGTGTATACTTCCGAAATACTTGCAAATCAATTAGGTATAAAGCAGAAAAAAATAAAACCTGCACCATCATCAAAATAAACTTTAAATGAATCCTACTTATATATTGATTGGACTGATTTCTTATTTTCTGATTTTGCTTTCGATTGGTTATATCACCGGTCGCAAGGCCGATGAAAATTCCTATTTCTTAGGAAATAAGCAGAGCATTTGGTGGATGGTAGCTTTAGGAATGCTTTCCGATTCCATGAGCGGTGTCAGTTTTATTAGTGTGCCCGGTGCAGTTTACAACGATCAGTTTAATTATTTACAGGTGGTAATGGGTTATGTGTTGGGATATTTAGTCATCGCTTATTTTCTGTTGCCATTATACTACAAAGCCAATGTTACCAGTATTTACGAATATTTAGAACAGCGGTTTGGAGGGGTTTCTCAAAAAACAGGAGCTTTTTTCTTTGTGATTTCCCGATTATTGGGTGCTGGTGGACGACTGTTTCTCACCGCTTTAGTGTTTCAACAGTTTCTGTTTCAGCCCATGGGAATTCCATTTGAGTTAACCGTGGCCATCATAATTCTGTTGATTTTAACGTACACAGTAAAAGGCGGAATTCGCACCTTGGTTTTTACGGATGCTCTTCAAAGCGTTTTTTTGATCGGGGGATTGGTGGTCTGCATTATATCTATGTTGAAATCGCCTGAATTATCCGAATTAAATGGATTGAATATCTTTACCATGAAATCTGATTTTACCGGCATTTTTAATTGGGATGTAAATAGCAATAAATACTTTTGGAAGCATTTGCTGGGAGGGATGTTTATTACCATTGCAATGACGGGTTTGGATCAAAACATGATGCAAAAAAATCTAAGTTGTAAATCCTTGTCCGATGCGCAGAAAAACATGCTTGTTACAGCCGTAGTGGTGTTTTTTGTGAATGTGTTGTTCTTATCGCTAGGTGTTTTCATGATTGAATTCTTGAAGAATTCTGGAGGGATTATTGTGGATCCTTTAACTGGAAAACCAAGTACTGATTTATTTTTTCCCACGATTGCCTTACAAAAACTTGGACTTTTTGCTGGGTTGGCTTTTGTTTTGGGGTTATCGGCTGCTACTTTTTCCAGTGCAGACAGTGTACTTACTACTTTAACAACCAGTACGTATGTCGATATTTTTTCGGTTCCGAAGAAAAAATGGAGCAATCAACTTAAGCACAAGTATAGAGTTGTGCTACATCTAACTTACTCGGTTTTGCTTTATTTATGTATATTAGGTTTTCATGAATACTCGGACGGTGCGGTAATTAATGTTGTTTTAGGTTTGGCAAACTATACATATGGACCATTACTTGGCTTATTTGCATTAGGAATGTTTACTCAAGTTAAGCCAAGCAATATTGCTATAATTGTGGTAAGTTTGGTGGTGCCGATGGTGTGTTGGTATTTCGGAAAGAATGCTTTTGTATCTGAATTATTGGGTTGGAAACCTTTGAATTGGAAGTATCAATTTGGGTTTGAATTGTTGCTTTTAAATGGATTGGGTTCCTTTATGGGTTATTACATTTGGGCAAGAGTTAGTCCTAAAAAATAATTATCCAAACCGAAATAAAAGCAGAAGGCCAGCTCATTTGAGCTGGCCTTCTGCTTTTATTTAGTGTTATCTATTCCGACAAATCAGTGTAATCCATTTTGATTAATCAGTGTTATCTAATCCGATTAATCAGTGT
>CAYPYX010000036.1:0-10370 GCA_964415065.1 uncultured Rhizobium sp. | reverse complement strand
AATCAGTGTAATCCATTTTGATTAATCAGTGTTATCTAATCCGATTAATCAGTGTTATCTAATCCGATTAATCAATGTTGTCTATTCGGATTATTCAGTGATTTACTATCCGATTAATCAATGTTATCTAGAATTACACTGAAACTGGAATCGAGTTCAATTAGAAATAACCCAACGTTTTTAACATGCTTTTATATGATTGTTCTTTTGAAAATAGCTTGAAATAGTAATCGCCATTTTCATCCAAGTCAATTATAACATGTTTGGGGGCAGGGGTTAAGCAATGTTGAATACCACCGTATCCACCAATGCTTTCTTGATAAGCACCGGTATGGAAAAAGCCTATATATAAAGGTTCGTCAATTTTATATTCCGGTAAGTAAATAGCATTAACATGCTGCTCTGAATTATAATAATCGTCACTATCGCAAGTGATACCACCCAATAAAACGCGCTCGTATTCCTCGTGCCAACGATTTACAGGTAACATGATGAACTTTTTATTAATTGCCCAAGCATCAGGCAACTGAGTCATAAACGAAGAGTCAATCATATTCCACTTTTCTCTGTCGTTTTGAGCTTTTTGGTCCAATACAGAGAAAATAGCTCCGCCGGCTTCTCCTACTGTAAATGAACCGAATTCAGTGAATATGTCTGGATCAGGTACTCCATGTTCTTCACATACTTGCTTAATTTGACTTACGATCTCATTGGCCATGTATTCGTAGTCATAGCTAAAGCTTAAACTATTTTTAATAGGAAATCCACCACCGATGTTTAATGTGTCTAAGTCCGGACATTCTTTCTTTAACTCACAATAAACACGCAAACACTTATGCAATTCATTCCAATAGTATGCAGTATCATAGATACCTGTATTAATAAAGAAGTGAAGCATCTTTAATTTTACCTGCTTATTGTTTTTTATTGACGAACGATAGAAAGGAAGTATGTCTTTGTATCCAATTCCTAAACGACTGGTATAAAATTCAAATTTAGGTTCTTCTTCTGCAGCAATTCGAATACCACAAGTAATAGGTTCTTGGGTAAATTGTGTTAATTGATGTATCTCGCGTTGGTTGTCGAACACCGGAATAACATTCTTCCACCCATTGTTAATAAGACCAGCAATGTTTTCAATATAGTTCTCCTTTTTGAATCCGTTGCATACAACATAACGTTCTTTGTTTAATTTACCTTGTTCCTCTAGGGTTTCAATGATGTTGATATCAAATGCTGATGAAGTTTCAATATGCACATCATTTTTTAACACTTCATCTAATGTATGCTGAAAGTGGTTGCTTTTGGTGCAATAGCAATAATAGTATTTGCCGTTATAATCTGCCTTAGCAATTGCAACATTGAACAAAGATCGAGCTTTCTTAATGTTTTCACTTATTTTAGGTAAGTAAGTGAATTTTAATGGAGTTCCATACTGTTTTATCATTTCCATTAAGGGAATGTTATGAAAGTAAAGATTGCCATCATCATCTAAGTCAAACTCGTGAATTGGGAAATCAAAAGTCTGTTGAATTAGATCTTTGTACTTGTTTTTCATTAATGTAAGTGAGTTGGATTGTTAAATTTATACAAAAGTAAGTCAATTAGATTGTATTTTGTTTGCGAAAATCGCGTATTTACTAAAAATAATTGCAGATTATCCAACTATCCCCCAAAAAGTTAAACATTTCCCTTAAGATTTGAATGAATTCAGTTAATTTCGCACTACGAAAAAACCAACACATTTATATGAGTAAAATTAGCGTAATTGGAGCGGGTAATGTGGGTGCAAGTTGCGCCGAATACATTGCTATGAAAAACTTTGCAGCAGAAGTAGTACTATTGGATATCAAAGAAAACTTCGCTGAAGGTAAAGCATTGGATCTAATGCAGACTGCGGCTTTGAACGGATTTGATACCCGAATTTCTGGAAGTACCAATGATTACTCCAAAACCGCTGGTAGTGATGTGGTGGTAATTACGAGCGGTGTTCCTCGTAAACCTGGTATGACCCGCGAAGAGTTGATCGGTATCAATGCAGGTATCGTTAAAAACGTAATGGAAAATTGCTTAGTTCACTCACCTAATGCAGTTTTTGTTATCGTTTCAAATCCTATGGATACCATGACCTATTTGGCAAAAACAACTTCTGGTTTGCCGAAAAACAGAATCATTGGTATGGGTGGTGCTTTAGACAGTGCTCGTTTTAAATATTATTTGTCTACCGCGTTAGGCTGTCCCGCTTCTGATGTAGATGGTATGGTAATCGGTGGACATGGTGATACCACTATGATTCCATTAACGCGTTTGGCATCGTACAAAGGAGTTCCAGTTTCTCAATTTCTTTCCGAAGAACAATTGGCTAAAATCAAAGCCGACACTATGGTAGGTGGAGCAACTTTGACCGGAATGTTAGGTACATCTGCTTGGTACGCTCCAGGTGCTGCTGTATCAACTTTAGTTCAGTCTGTTGTTTGCGACCAGAAAAAAATGATGCCTTGCTGTGTATCTTTAGAAGGTGAATACGGACAAAATGATATTTGTATCGGTGTTCCAGTTATTCTAGGTAAAAACGGTTGGGAAAAAATCGTTGAATTGGATTTGAATAGCGAAGAAAAAGCTGAGTTTGAAAAATCAGCTGCTGCTGTGCGTAATATGAATGCTGCGCTTTAATAAATGCGCTCAAACAAATTGTCGCTTTCTAGCAAAATAAAATTGTCGCGCGGCGTTTCCATGATGTTGATTGCCAGTTTGGCATTCGGATTTATGAACGTCACCGTTAAAATGATTTCCGGGATGCATGTCTCGGAAATCGTTTTTTTTAGGGCACTGGTGCAAATAGTAATCGCATCTTTTTTTCTCTATAAACAGAACGAAAGTCCCATAGGTAAAAATCCCAAAATGCTCTTCATGCGCGGACTTTTCGGTTCGCTGGGATTACTGTGTTACTTTTATTCTTTACAATTAATGCCACTGAGCAATGCGCTAGTGATTCATTATATTTCTCCCATTCTAACAACTGTTTTAGCCATGTTGATGGGAGATGAACGTGTACGGCCAGTTCAATGGCTATTTTTTCTCATTTGTATACTCGGAGTAATTATTGTTAATAGCGATTTTGGTATTTCAAATTCATCAACTTCCTTATCTAATTCTAGCCAATTATCAAGTTCATCTCAGCACTCATTGGCTACAAATTTTCACGATTTTTCATGGAGAAACATTAAAATTTTACAAGGAGTTACACCATTGGGTATCCTGATGGGATTGGGTGGTGCTTTCTTTTCGGCATTTGCGTACAATACCATCCGAAGACTCAAGGGCATCGAAAATCCCAACGTTGTTGTGCTTTATTTCCCACTGGTTACCATTCCTATTTCTTTGATTTTTCCTCTTGGGGGATGGGGGAGCTGGTACTGGCCTTCTGGTATGGAATGGGTCTGGTTGCTATTGACCGGTGTTTTTACTCAAGTAGGACAGTTTTTTATGACTCGTGCTTATCAAGAAGCAGAAACAAAACTGGTTTCAGCCATAAGTTATGCCGGCATTATTTGGGGCACCGCTTTCGGATTGTTTCTGTTCGATGAGTCGTATAACTTTATTCAGTACCTGGGAATGGGCTTAGTCATATTCGGAATGGTTCTTAACGTTCAAATCAATAAACAAAGTTCAAAATAACTTGTAAATAATAGATAAAATCATTATATTTGCAGTCCTTTTTGTAAAAATCATCTAAACATTAAAATAACAAACCGATGAAAACCGATATACATCCAAAAAATTACCGTAAAGTTGTGTTCAAGGATATGAGCTGTGATCATTCTTTTATCACACATTCTTGTGTTGACACCAAAGAAACTATTGTTTGGGAAGATGGTAATGAGTATCCTTTGTATAAGTTAGAGATTTCTTCACAATCTCACCCTTTCTACACAGGTAAGCAAAACTTAGTGGATACTGCAGGACGTATCGACAAGTTCATGAAGCGTTACGGAAAGAAGTAATTTACTATTTCCACATTAAACTATGTTTTATAAAGGTTGCTTCGGCAACCTTTTTTTTGCTTTAAACTTTTTTGTATCATCCGTCTATAGTAGCTTTGAATATGCATTTTCAATTTTTCGACGATTCACAAATTAATCACTTATTTCCGTTAACATTAACCCGTCCATCAGCAGATCTTCGCGTGGGAATTTTAACCATCGCCGAAAAATGGTTGCATGATTTCTCCGTTCAAGATTCTACTCATTTTGGATTTCAAACTCGCGATTATTTGTCGAAAAAGTTCTTGAACATCCAAGCAAAATTATCATCCCCCGAAACAATAACTTACATTAATGGCAAGGTTGTTCCCAATGAGGCACTGAATAATCAAGTTCGCAGCCTTTCTATGAACCAAAAATTGGTTAAAGATGGATTGATGGTGGCCATTTGTAGCCAATTAATGAATTCAGATGAATTCAATTATCAATTGGAACAAGGGTTTACACATTTTGATTCCGTTGAATTGGATTCCGATATTACCGTTATTTCTCGTCCATTTCATATTTTTAAATTGAATGCTCAAGAAATTCAAGCGGATTTTGAGCGTTTAACTTCGGGTAGAACCAGTCAACCTCTTTCCTCAACCAATACCAAATTAGGTAAGTATCCTGTGTTTTTGGAAGAAGGAGCACAAGTGGAATGTTCCATACTAAACGCCTTGGATGGACCTATTTATTTAGGAAAAAATACGGAAATTATGGAAGGTTCAGTAGTCCGTGGTCCCTTGGCGTTGTGCGAAGGTTCTAAATTGAAATTAGCTACTAAAGTATACGGTGCAACCACATTAGGCCCTTATTCAAATGTAGGGGGAGAGGTAAATAATATTGTTATTCAGGGATATAGTAATAAAGGACACGACGGATTTCTTGGAAATGCGGTATTGGGAGAATGGTGTAATATTGGTGCCGATTCCAATTGTTCCAACCTAAAGAACACTTACGACGAGGTGAAAGTTTGGAACTACGCTTCTCGCAGATTCGATAAAAGCGGAATGCAATTTTGTGGATTAATCATGGGTGATCATTCCAAATGTGGAATTAATACCATGTTTAATACTGGAACGGTAGTAGGAGTAGCGTGCAATTTATTTGGAGCCGGATTTCCTCGTCAATTTGTTCCTGATTTTTCATGGGGAGGTGCTTCAGGATTTGTAACACACAAATTACCTGCAGTAGACAAAACAGCTGCATTGGTGTTAGTTAGAAGAGGAAAGGAATATAACGAAACAGAGCAAGAAATAATGCATTATCTGTTTCAAGAAACTGCACGTGAACGCACTTGGGAATCAGAAGATTTAGTCTCCTAATCCGCTGATGTCTAATCCTCCGCCTAGATCACCTCGATTATTTTTGGCTTTATCGCAATTGAACCAATCGGGGTTGAAATTATCGGGACCAGTGAAGGCCTCTGCTTTGTATTTTAATTTTGGATTCTTTTGGATACTGCTCATGAAATATCCAAAAATAGGCATGGCCATTTGAGAACCTTGACCGATTAATGATGAGCGCACTCGAACAGAAGGATCATCGGCCCCTACCCAAGTGGCGCAAACCAACCCTTTTGTAATCCCCACAAACCATCCATCGGCAGCACCCTGAGTTGTACCTGTTTTGCCACCAACGCTTCCTTCAATACCAAATCTTCCAGTCATTCCATAAGCAGTTCCACGTTGAACTACGCGTTCTAACAAATGGGTCATGATATATGCTTTTTCTGCACTCAATACTTGATCGTGCTTAGGATTCTGGAATTCCTCCAATACATTTCCATCTTTATCCTCAATACGGGTAATAAACGAAGGCTCTACCCATAATCCTTTGTTCACAAATGCTGAATAAGCACTGGCCATTTCAAATGGCGACAATTCTACCGTCCCCAAACAAATTGAAGGAACACGAGGTATACGGTCTTTTTGAATTCCGATTCGTTCTGCGAATTGAACAACCAAATCTGGACCATCATCGCCTAAACTCTTCATGATTTGGGCCGTAATTAGGTTATCCGACAATGCTAAACCTTTCCACATGGGCCAAATTCCACCTGATTTTCCATCGAAGTTTTTGGGAGACCATTCTTGTCCGCCAGAAATAAACACAGTCCGTTCTCTGGGAAACTCGGTGCAGGGTGTGAATTTATTGATATCAATAGCAGTTGCATAAACAATGGGTTTAAAAGTTGAACCCACTTGACGACGTGCATTTACGTTGACATGGTCGTATTTGAAAAATTTGTGATTGATTCCGCCCACCCAGGCTTTGATGTAACCAGTTTCGGGCTCTATAGCAATAAATCCGGCATGTAACACTTTTTTGATATAAACCATGGAATCATAAGGACTCATGGTGGTATCTCGGTCTCCATTCCAGGTAAAAATGGTCATTTTTACCGGTTTTTTTAATTCAGAAATGATTTTTTTGTGATCATCGCCTAGTTGTTCGGCGAGTAATTTATACCGATCGGTTCGTTTTAATGCATCTTCAATAAAATTTGGAATCACACGACGGTCGGTTATGTATCTCCAAGGTTGTTCTTTTCCCCAAGAAGAAGTAAATTTCTTCTGAAAATCCGTCATGTGTTTTTTCATGGCTTCTTCCGCAGCCATTTGCATTTCACTATTAATGGTAGTGTATATTTTTAGTCCGCTGCGATACAGATTGTAATTATGGTCTTTGCACCATTTTTTTAAATATTCACCCAAATAAGTTTTGAAGTAGGGGGCTAATCCTTCACTTTCCGCACTTCGGTAATTCAATTTTATAGGTAGTTCTTTGAGGATGCTCAATGAATCATCAGAAAGCAAATCGTATTTATTCATTTGATTTAATACGGTATTTCTGCGATTTAATGAATTTTCGGCGTTGTATTTAGGGTTATAGCGCCAATTAGCTTTTAGCATACCGACCAATACAGCGGCTTCTTCTAACTTTAAATTCTTAGGGCTCTTGTTGAAAAATTCTTTACTTGCGGCTGTGATTCCGAACGACAGTCCCGAAAAGGGAACCGTGTTTAGATACATGACTAAAATTTCCTTTTTGGTGTATCGTTTTTCAAGTTCGACGGAAATAACCCATTCTTTGAATTTTTGCATGACTCTTCCCAATTTTGAACTGGGTTTGTCGAAACGACTGAACATATTTTTGGAGAGCTGCTGTGTAATGGTAGAGGCCCCACCATCAGTTCCCAAACTTACAATGGCTCTAAGTGTTCCGCGGAAATCGATACCTGAATGATTGAAAAAACGAATATCTTCGGTGGCAATCAGGGCGTTGTAAATATGCGGACTGATATCCTCATACTTTGCATTGATTCGATTTTCTAAGAAAAATTGACCAATTACAACACCATCTTCACCGTAAATTTCTGAACTTAAAGCGTTTTTCGGATTTTCTAGATCCTCGACTTCTGGCATTTCGCCAAATAATCCTTTAGAAACACCCAGAAAAAATAAGAACCCCAAAAGGAATAAGCCCAACAGACCTATCCATACATTCTTTATGAAGCGAAAGCCTTTCAGCATATTGCCTCAAATATACAACGATTATTGCTGGAAATCCTACAGATTATTCTGTTCTTTATACCAATTTAAATAGGAATTCCAATTTAAGGATTTGACTAATAACTGCATGTTTTCATCCGAAATAGTGCAAACCTCATATTCAAACAAGCCCTTTCCACTAAAATAGGAAGTTTGTTTTCTTAAGAATTGAGCATAAAATTTACTTTTATCGGGAGATGCGAAATTCTCAATGAAGATTAAATATTTTTGATCGGCCGCTATGGATGGTCCCATTTGAATGCTTTCAAATGAAAATTCTTTTTTATTTAAATCGCTAATAGCAGATTTAATCATATTTACGTTGGAATTTTTGGGCACAATAATCATGCACTGTAATGGGGTTGTTGCTTTATCTAAAGCAAATACACCCGTATTTTCAGTGGTTTCTGCTTTTGGAGCACTCAAACGTTTTTTTGCTTGTAAAATGGCCAGCGATTTTTCAGATACATCTGTATTGGGATAATCTTGAATAATTTGCTCTAATAAATCAAAGCATTTATTATCGTTCTGTTTTAACAAACAAAGGGCATAAACATAATCGAATCGAGGTTGAAGAGCGTTACCTGAATAGGATTTATCGGTTTCTAGCTTAACTTCCATAGCTTTCTTGTAGAAACCTTTTTGGAAGAAAACCACCATAGAATCATAACGGTTGGAAATTAATACATTGGTTTTATTATCTGTAGAATTGGATGTAACCACCAAGCCTGGATTATCTAACATTTTAATGTAAATGCTTTCAGGGAATTGCATTTGAAGGTTACTTTTGTATTTGTCAGCATTTACATCATCCTTTAAATATTTGTAAATTTTTATAATTTCATAATAGGCCTGGGGTTTGTAAACCGAATTTGGGAAACGCTTCAATAAGGTCAGAAACTGTTCAAGTGCTGGTTTTTCTTCATTTAAACGTGTAGCATAGATTTCTCCAGATTTCATGTAGGATTCTTCTATTTCCGAACCCATTTTTAATCGACTGTTTTCCGACATGGGTAAATCCATGTAGTATTTTCGTTCGTCTTCAGGGATATTTTTAAGTAATGCAGAATCTATAGAACTTTTTTCTCCTGTGGCTTCTTTGGACTTTTCTCCCGCATTTTCATTGGGATTGTTATTGTTTGTATTCTCCGATGAATTCACTTTGGATGTATACTTCCAATAATCGTTGTTAGGTCGATTTCCCCAGATTCGATTAAATTCGGAGATTCCTTTTTTGCGAAGAGTAATATTATAGAAGGGGAATGAACCTCCGCCTGATCCTGCACCTGGCATTTGCATATCACCGGTGTTGGGCATTCCACCAGGCATATTCATTACGGGGTTGTTGTTTGACTTATTTTTTTGATTTTTTTCCAATTGTTCTTTGGCCAGTTTCTCAGCATTTTTGGCTTCACGAATTTTCTTTTGGCGCCAATCCGCATCCGTGGCCATTCGTATGAGCGAATCGTTGTTTTTAATGCGTAACAGATGTTCTAATAAATCTCCTAAAACTTGGTTTTTAGCCAAAATGGTTTCAAAATCTGGGTGTTTATCATCCAATGTTCTGTTTGCAGAATCGTAATACAAACCGGCAACTTGATAGTTGCGCTTATCAAAATAAACATCACCTATTTTTAAATAACTAGTCGTTTTTTGAGCCTTATCGGTAGTAGAATTCTGAACACTTAATTTTAATGTTTGTACACCTTTATCCGTTTTGCCACTTTTAATTTCGTTTAGTGCGATACGATAATAAATTTGTCCTTTGTAATCAATATTTTTATCATCGCGAAGCATATCGTTTAAAATCCGATTTGCTTTATTGAAGTTACTCTGATTTGCAGTTAATAATTCAACCCTCGCAAGTTGTGCATTAAAAGCAATTTCGTACGGGGGATTAAATAATGGAACTTTTGAAAAGCACTTTTCAGCTAAAACAATTTGATTGGTTTTTTGATAAGCTTGACCTAAAGCAAAATAAATTCGATATCGATCCATACGATTTCGCACTTTAGGTAGAGCCTTTGCCATTAATTCTGCCGACTGTTGATATTTCTTTTGTTTGTGATAAATAGCGCCTAAGGTTAATTGCGCTTGCCATTGAAGTTTTTTGGGTAGTTCTTTATTATCTACAATTGACTGAGCCATAGCCTCAGCTTCAATTACTTTATCCTTAATCAATAAACCTTGAACGGTCCACAATCGAGCTGTAAAACGAATTTCTGGATCATTGTATTGATTAAACACATAGTCGAAAATGTCAATAGCAGCATTGGGGTCGCCTTTTAAGAAATATGCTTTCCCTGTTAATAAAAAAGCATCATCTACCCATTTACTTTTGGGATGACGATCAATCATGGTACTTGCTTTTTTGATCACTTCATCCATGCTTGACTGGTTACCCATCAGGGTTTCTGTAGTTCCAAAGTTGTATATTTCTATGGGTTTGCGAAAATCTTCTTTATACGATTCACGCACCATTTCATAGGTTTCAAGCCATTTTTGTTCTGCATTAAAATAGGTATTGTAATGGGCCAATGTGTTATGCCACTGTTTGTATCCCCAACTTTGTTCGTCTTTACATGAGCCAATAACAAGCAAGAGCAAAGAGAAAAATAATGAATGAATTATGTGCTTCTGGGGAAACTTGACCCTCGATATCCTTAGTGAACGCATGGAATTATCCTATAAAAACGATATTTTTGAATTAATATTGAAAATGAACCTACAAAGGTTTCCAAAAATACCAAGAATTTTTGGCTATGACGAAAAAAGGAAATAAAATTATACG
>CAYPYX010000035.1:17422-22888 GCA_964415065.1 uncultured Rhizobium sp. | reverse complement strand
TAAAGGAGTTGCATTTCGGTGCAACTCCTTTTTTTCATTATGATAAAAGAAAAGAATAAAACGCTGATTTATGGAATACATCCTGTAATTGAAGCACTGGAATCGGGAAAAACCATTGATAAAGTTTGGTTACAAGAGGGGCAACTACAGGGTCAATTAGCTGAAATAATTAGTATGTTATTGAAGCGAAGAATTCAGTGGAAACAGGTTCCTAGCGCTAAATTAAATTCCTTAGTTAGAGGGAATCATCAAGGTGTAATACTATCATTGTCTTCAGTAGATTTTGCTACATTAGAGAATGTTGTTGCAGATGCTTTCGCAAATGGAGAAGACCCATTCATTCTAGTTCTAGATGGAATTACAGATGTTCGTAACTTTGGTGCCATTGCTAGAACAGCTTCATGTTTAGGTGTGCATGGTATTTTA
Organism: uncultured Rhizobium sp.; assembly: GCA_964415065.1. Classification (GTDB taxonomy): domain Bacteria; phylum Bacteroidota; class Bacteroidia; order NS11-12g; family UBA955; genus VMCP01. The sequence continues at coordinate 22,462 of CAYPYX010000035.1, read as the reverse complement.
GTGCCTGAAAAAGGAAGTGCACCAATAGGTCCCGATGCAGTAAAAACATCGGCAGGTGCATTATTGAAAATTCCAGTTTGCAGAACGACTTCCATGTATCATTCATTGAAGTATTTACAAAATAGTGGTTTGAAAGTGATAGGTGCAACTGAAAAAGCACAGGATGTAATTTACAATTCTGATTTGCAAGGTCCGGTTGCGCTAGTTATGGGGAATGAGGAAACCGGTTTAAGTTCTGATACGCTTAAACAATGTGATATCATTGCTAAAATTCCTCAATCTGCAGGCGGTGTCGATTCATTAAATGTATCTGTTGCAACGGGAATGTTTGTTTATGAAATATTTCGTCAGCGTACTAAATAGGTGATTATCGATGTTCATTAATTATTGAATTTTGCAAAAAGTACTCCAGGACATATGATTAGAAACATTCAAATGGTTGATCTTCAAAGCCAATATCAAAAGTTGGCGCATGAAATCAATCCAAGAATTCAATCGATCATGCAAGCTGGACAGTTTATTCAGGGTCCTTCGGTCGGATTCTTTGAAAAAGAGCTTCAAGATTTTTTGCAAGTAAAGCATGTAATTGGGGTTGGTAACGGAACCGATGCACTTCAATTGGCTTTTATGGCATTGGATTTACAAGCGGGTGATGAGGTTATTTTACCCGCATTTACCTATGCGGCATTGCCTGAAGTGCTGTTGCTACTCAATTTGAAGCCTGTTTATGTTGATGTGGATGCATCAAGTTATTGCCTCAATGTTAATCAAATTGAACAGAAAATCACAAATAAAACCAAAGCCATTGCCCCTGTTCATTTATTTGGTACTGTTGCTGGGATGGAGACAATAAATCGGTTTGCAAAAAAATACAATTTATTCGTGGTTGAAGATGCAGCACAAGCAATAGGTGCTCAATATTGTAGCGGTAATACTTTTGGATTTGCGGGTTGTTTGGGAGATGTTGGAACCACATCGTTTTTCCCCAGTAAAAATTTGGGGTGTTACGGTGATGGCGGTGCTGTTTTTACTAACAATGATTTAATCGCGGAAAAGGTGAGAAAACTCGCAAATCACGGACAATCTAAAAAATATTACCATGAATGGGTGGGAGTGAACTCTCGCTTAGATACCATTCAAGCGGAGATTTTAAGAGTGAAACTGCCGAAATTAATCGAATTCAATATTTTAAGAAATAATATAGCACAGAATTATTTATCAGGTTTGGCCAATATTGAGGAACTCATTTTGCCATCAAAGTCTACTCAGTCAACCCATGTTTACCATCAATTTACGATGCGTATAGTAGAAGGTGCACGTGTGCGTGAACAATTTAGGAATTATTTAACATCCAAAGGTATTCCAAGCATGGTTTATTATCCGTTACCTTTGCATAAACAAACGGCTTATTTCCAAGAAGTTTTCTTGCCGGTGAGTGAGAAATTGTGCGAAGAAGTAATCAGTTTGCCCATTTGTCCTGAGTTAACCCCAGAGAATCAGGATTATATTATCAGAACAATTAAAGAGTATTTTAATAAGAATTAAAGTCAGTGAAAATTGCAGTTATAGGAACCGGATACGTAGGCTTGGTAAGTGGAACTTGTTTCGCAGAAACGGGTAACGAAGTTATTTGTGTTGATATCGACCAAACTAAGGTGGATCGATTGAGTAGCGGTCAAATTACCATATTTGAACCAGGCTTAGAAGTACTCTTTAAACGAAACTTGAAAGAAGGTCGTTTGAAGTTTACTACTAAAATTGAAGATGCAATACAAGACAGCATAGTGATTTTTCTAGCCTTGCCAACACCTCCAGGTGAGGATGGTTCAGCAGACTTGCGCTATGTATTAGGTGTTGCAGACCATTTGGGTAAAATTATAACTGATTACAAGGTCATTGTTGACAAAAGTACTGTTCCTGTTGGAACAGCTGATAAAGTAAAAGCGGCTATTGCAAACAATTTTAAGGGAGAGTTTGACGTGGTTTCCAACCCTGAATTCTTACGCGAAGGTGTTGCTGTAGATGATTTTATGAAGCCAGATAGAGTAGTAATTGGAGCGGAGTCGGATCGTGCTTTCGAAATCATGGATGAATTGTATGCCCCATATGTTAGACAAGGAAATCCTGTAATGCATATGGATACAAGAAGTGCGGAATTAACAAAGTATGCTGCTAATAGTTTCTTAGCAACTAAGATTTCATTTATGAATGAAATTGCTCGTTTATGTGAATTAATGGGTGCAGATGTTGATATGGTTCGTAAAGGAGTTGGTAGCGATGACAGAATTGGTAAGCGTTTTTTGTTTCCAGGTATAGGTTATGGTGGAAGTTGTTTCCCAAAAGATGTGAAAGCATTAGTCCACAGTGCTTCTGAAGTTAATTACGACTTCAAAATTTTAAAGGCAGTGGAAGACGTTAATGCTTCACAAAAGAAGGCATTATTGCCTAAAATAGATGGTTATTTTGGATCCATTGAAGGTAAAACTGTGGCTCTTTGGGGTTTGGCATTCAAACCCAATACAGATGATATACGAGAAGCTCCGGCACTTGAGATGATAGATGAATTGAAATCAAGAGGTGCTCATATTCGAGTTTATGATCCAGAAGCCATGGTGAACGTAAAAAATACCATATCTACAGAAGTTGAATATTGTGAATCACCTTATCAAGCAGTTGAAAATGCTGATTTCTTAGTAATTGCAACGGAATGGCCTGAATTTAGAACTCCCGACTTCTCAAAATTAAAATCGAATCTCAAGAATCATGTAGTTTTTGACGGAAGAAACCTCTATGAACTTGATACCATGAAGAAACATGGATTTGTATACTTTAGCATTGGAAGATCAGATATAAAATGAAAAAAAAACGTGTACTAATAACCGGAGCAGCAGGATTTTTAGGGTCTCATTTATGTGACCGATTTATTAAAGAGGGTTATCATGTTATTGGAATGGATAATTTAATAACTGGTGACCTAAGAAATATTGAACATCTTTTTGAATTAGCCGATTTTGAATTTTATAACCATGATGTAAGTAAATTCGTTCATGTGCCAGGTGAATTGAAGTATATTTTGCATTTTGCATCTCCCGCAAGTCCAATTGATTACTTGAAAATACCCATTCAAACATTAAAAGTGGGTTCTTTAGGAACACATAATTTACTTGGGTTAGCCATGGCAAAAAAAGCCAGAATTCTGGTTGCTAGTACTAGTGAAGTTTACGGCGATCCGACCGTACATCCCCAAACCGAAGATTACTGGGGTAACGTAAATCCAGTAGGTCCAAGAGGAGTTTATGACGAAGCGAAGCGTTTTCAAGAAGCGATGACTATGGCCTATCATACCTATCACGGATTGGAAACCCGGATTGTCCGCATTTTTAATACTTATGGACCTAGAATGCGACTAAACGATGGTCGTGTTTTACCCGCATTTATGGGACAAGCATTGAGGGGTGAGGACTTAACAGTTTTTGGAGATGGAAGTCAAACACGTAGTTTTTGCTTCGTAGATGATTTGGTTGAGGGTATTTATCGATTGTTATTAAGTGATTGTTCTGATCCGGTAAATGTTGGAAATCCAATGGAAATTACCATAGCTCAGTTCGCCGAAGAAATAATAAAATTAACTGGTACAAATCAAAAGGTAATCTACCAACCCTTACCTGTGGATGATCCTAAACAAAGACAACCCAATATTGATAAGGCTAAATCCATTTTGGGTTGGGAACCGAAAGTAAGTCGGGAAGAAGGTTTAAGAATAACTTGGGAGTATTTCAAATCTTTACCCAAAGAAAGATTGTACGAAGAAGCGCATCATCGAGATTTTAATGCCAATTGACCACAAGCGGCATCAATATCCTTACCACGGCTTCTGCGTACATTAACAATGAGTTTTTGATTGGATAACCCATCAGCAAAAGCATCCAAACGACTGGTGGGTTGATAATCGGCAGTAGATATGGGGTTGTATTCTATCAGGTTGATTTTGGACGGGAATTTACGTGCAAATTTCGCTAGATTTCGTTCATCCTCGATGGAATCATTTACACCGGCAATAACGGTGTATTCTAGTGTTGGTCTGACTCCAGTTTTGTCATACCAATAATTCAAACTTTCTGCCAATAATTCCAATGGATTGCTATCGTTAATGGGCATGATTGCGCTTCTAGACTCATTATCGGCTGCATGTAAACTAAGTGCAAGATGGGTTTTAACTCCATCATCGGCCATTTTTTGAATCATTTTTGCAATACCCGCTGTGGAAATGGTAATTCGACTGGGACTCATCCCCAAACCATCAGGTGAGGTGATAACATGGATGCTTTTAAGTACTTGTTGATAGTTAAGCAATGGTTCACCCATACCCATGTAAACAATATTATCGAGTTTTTTGCCTCTATGTTCTTCAGCAAGCTGATTGATAAGTATAACTTGATCGTATATTTCTGCGGCAGTAAGATTTCGTTCCCGTTTTAGGTAACCCGTAGCACAAAATTTACAATCTAATGAGCATCCAACCTGGCTACTTACACACGCCGTGGTTCTTTTAGATGTGGGAATTAATACACCTTCAACTCGGTTACCATCATGTAATTTAAAAACCACTTTAATGGTACCATCAGACGAATATTGAGCTAATTCAATTTTTGTTGTATGAAACGTAAACTGATCAGTTAAAACATCGCGCAAGCTTTTGGGTAGATTTTGCATTTCATCGAAGGACTGAACTCCTTTTTGCCATAACCACTGCCAAATTTGTTTGGATCTGAAAGTTGGTTGTCCCAATTCCTTTAATTGTTCCGTAAGTTCAGACAGGGTTAAATCACGTATATCCAAACGTTTCTTTCCCTGTACAACGGTTGGTTTGCTTTCTGGGGATGATAATTCTAAATTCTCTAAAGATGCTGAATCATCCTTGGATGTAGGGTATTCCTTGTTATTTGATTCTTCAGGCAAATTCATAAGAAGTGGTTTGTTTAATTGATAGCTATAAATGGTAATATAGAAATGTTAAAAGATCAAGATGCTCAGCTTAAT
>CAYPYX010000035.1:10418-17322 GCA_964415065.1 uncultured Rhizobium sp. | reverse complement strand
GATCAAGATGCTCAGCTTAATCTCGAATTTTGATTATTTCTTTCTATAGAAAATACTGATGGGTACACCTGTTAGTGAATATTCATCACGTAATTTGTTTTCCAGAAAACGAGTATATGAATCGGCCACATATTGGGGCAAATTACAAAATAGAGCAAAAGCAACTCGCTTACTTGGTAATTGTGTAACAAACTTTATTTTAACGAATTTACCCTTTTTGCTTGGTGGAGGGTAGTTTTCAATAACATTTAATAGGTATTCATTCAATTTGTGAGTAGTAATTTTTGTACTCAAATTCTCATACACTTGAAGCATAGTTTCCAATGCTTGGAAGATACGTTGCTTATTCAATGCGGAGATATACATAATCGGCACATCTACAAAAGGTGCAATTCGATCTTTGATCATTTGCGTATATTCTAGATGCGTGTTCGATTCTTTTTCGACAAGATCCCACTTGTTTACAAGTATCATTACACCTTTACCCAAACGGTGCGCCATCCAGAAAAGATTGAGATCTTGAGCCTCCATCCCTAAAGTGGCATCCAAAACCAACACCACAACATCCGCATTTTCCAATGCACGTAATGAGCGCATTACAGAATAGAATTCAATATTTTCATGGACTCGACTTTTTTTACGAACACCGGCAGTATCTATCAATACTATTTCTTTGCCATAGGCTTTGTATAGTGTATCAATGGAATCTCTTGTTGTTCCAGCAATATTGGTAACGATATTTCGGTCATGTCCAAGCAGTGCATTGATTAAACTACTTTTACCAACATTGGGTCTCCCAACAATTGCAATCCTCGGTAAATCTAAAAATTCTGCTTGAGGTGCAGCTTCTTTTTCTAATTCAAGGTGCTTAACAACCTCGTCCAATAGCTCACCTGTGCCTGAACCATTAGTAGCTGAAACTTCGAATATATGTTCAAATCCCAGAGCATAAAATGCTGGAGCTTCAAGTCTTAGTTTTTCATTATCAACCTTATTTACCACTAACACAACAGGCTTTTTGTTGCGGTGTAATAGTTTCGCAAATTCTTCATCCAACGGGTGAATATCCGATTGAACATCAACCATGAAAATTAAAACTGCCGCTTCTTCAATGGCAATGTGTACTTGTTCACGGATAGCAGTTTCAAATAAATCGGTGCTATCTGGCACAAATCCGCCGGTATCAATTACAGTAAATTCAACACCGTTCCAATCACTTCTACCATAATGACGATCACGGGTAACACCACTGAAGTCATCAACGATGGCTTTACGTTCGCCCGTAAGACGGTTGAACAGGGTACTTTTTCCTACGTTGGGCCTTCCTACAATGGCTACAATTCGACTCATTCTGCAAAGATAGACAGATTTTTAGGAATCATAAGAAAAGCTCGAGTAATGAGGAGAAAAATAGGTCGAATGGAAGTATGTTACATAATGTTACATGTTGTGATACAAGCATACAGAATTTAGCGAATGTAGAGGTATCGAAGTGCTGTGATAAGCTAAAAAAAAGTCCTAATTTTGAATGATTTATTACTTATTTTCTTATTCAGCTCTTGATTCACTTTAAAAATCACTTGTAGTTGAAGAGGCGAAGCAATGCCAAATTTTTTTATCAATGCAGCAAAATTGAATGATTTGTTATAATTTGCTGCAACATTCTTTTATTTAATACTTTTTGAAAATCAGTAAAATTCACATGGTTAAAATTAACCGCTTAAAGTCCTTTTTTGTTTTAACCACTGCTCTATTTTCAACATTCGTTGTAAGCTCATGTGGTGGAAATAAAAAACTCGCATATTTCGGAGGGATAAAGGATAGCACCATTATAGACTCCGTTTATTTGAAAGAAGTCCGAATAAAGAAAGGAGATCAACTTTCAATAACCATTGCCAGTTTAAATCAAGAAATTGATAATATAATAAACAAAGCAAATAGTATTGGTGGGGTTGGTTCAACGGGTGGTGAATCACAAGCAGGCTATTTTGTTACTGAGCAAGGATTACTTCATCTGCCTAGAATTGGCACCCTTAAGGTCGAGGGAATGACACATGCAGATCTGACAGATACCCTTCAGATATTGTACAAAGAATACGCCAAAGATCCTATTGTTTCGGTGCGATTAATGAATTTTCGAGTAATTGTTTTAGGGGAAGTAAATCATCCAGGTCAAATTACTTTCAGCACTACCAATGTAGATATATTCGAAGCTATTGGAAAGGCGGGCGATTTAACACAATTTGGAAGAAAAGAAGATGTTCTGTTGATTCGACAAACGGATTCAACCAGAATAGCTCGAAGAATTGATTTAACTCAGTCTAGTATTATTGGTTCTCCAGTTTATCAATTACAATCCGGTGATTTGATTTATGTTGAAGCAAGTCAGGCAAAGAAAAATACATCGAGTTTAACATTTCAATTATGGCCTATGGTTAGTGGAAGTTTAACATTGATAGTAGCGCTGTTGGGATTTGCAATTAGAATTTAATGAAGAAAATAAATCCAGCATATAATCCTTACGAAATTCTTAGAAAGGTCCTGTTACCATATTGGCCCATCTTTGCTATTTCTGTAGCAGGCGCATATTTAATCGGGAAAACCTATTTGCGATTTCAATTGTCAGAATTTCAAGTATTTGCAAGGTTATTGATAAAAGAAGAAGGAGGAATAGAAAGTGCGTTACTCCGAGAATTGAACATTGAATCACCTGCTAAATTAGTAGATAATGAAATTGAAATATTAAAATCGAGTAACATCACCGATGATATCGCCAAAAATATCAATGCTTATGTAAGAATCACTCAGAAAGGGAATTTTCAATCTGTGGTAATGCCTTATGATTTCCCAATAAGATTTGAAGCGCTAAAAGAAGATTCTCTATTAGAACTTCCTAATAAAATAATTCGCATAGCTGAAAAGGGTAAGTATTTTACAATCGATGGTAAAAAGTACCAACCCAGAACTCAGATTGTGAATTTTGAAGGCTTTGATTTTAGAATGGAAGTAGATCCAGTAGCTTTAGCTAATGTAATTACTTCGACTGACTATAAACTGGAAATTATTTCGGCACAAGGTGCCTCGCAAAGTATAGGTAAGAGATTGTCTGCCATTAAAGTAGGAAAGAACACGTCAATTATTGAGGTTAGTTTCATAGACCCAAATGTCCAAAATGCAACGCAAATTTTAAACGAAGTATTAAATGTTTATACAGATGCATCAGTTACTGAAAAAAGAAAATCAGCACAATATTCTTTAGATTTTATTGATCAAAGGTTGCGTTTAATTAACGGAGAACTAGATAGCGTTGAACGAAATATTCAAAATTTTAAATCGTCGAATGGAATAGTGGATATTAGTTCACAAGCCGCACAGTACTTAAGTAATGTTAGAGAAACAGACGAACGATTGGCAAATTTGAATTTGCAATTTTCTATTTTGGATGATATTGAAAAGTACATAAGTGGTAAATTTAACAATACTGGGATTGTTCCTTCAATGATTGGGATTGAAGGACCCATGTTAAATACACTGTTACAAGATTTATATCGATTGGAAACAGAGTTATCCAAGCGCAAAAAAATATCTGGGGTTCGCGATGAAATTTACATTGGTTTAGAAGAAGAAATTGCTAAAACGAAAAGAGGCATAAAAGAGAATATGGCTAATATTCGGTCGAATTTAATGGTTACAAAAACCGTTATTGATCGTGAATTGTCAAAACAGAACTCATTGTTAAGCAGTTTACCACAACAGGAACGAACTCTTGTTGACATTTCAAGACAGCAAAACATAAAGAATCAAATTTATACATTTTTGCTGCAAAAACGAGAAGAGTCAGCGATCTCTTATGCTGCAACTGTCTCAGATATTCGAATAATAGAAAGAGCATTTGGTGGTACACAGGTAGGACCTAAAACTCAATTAACCTATGTGATTGGTTTTTCTCTTGGGTTACTAATACCATTTATTTTCCTATATATCTGGAAATTTATGAGCCCTAAATTACAATACAGAGATGAAATTACGTATTTAACGGATGTGCCCATCGTAGGTGAAATTATAAATGATCCAGAGAGACGGAAGATTGTAGTCGGATTGAAAGACAGAGGACTAATTTCGGAATCCATGAGAACTTTAAGAACGAAATTGGGAATCTTTTTTAAAAATCCTGGAAAAAAAGATAAAGTTTTAGAAGAACTTGCGAAGTTTATATTAGTGACTTCGAGTATTCCAGGTGAAGGTAAAACATTTGTATCAATTAACTTGGGCGTAAGTTATAGTTTGACTGGAAAGAGAGTTGTTTTAATTGGTGCTGATATGAGAAAGCCTACTCTTCACAAAGTATTTGAAATCAATTCAAGAAATGGGTTAAGCAGCTTTTTGTCAGGAACAGTAGATGTTGAGAGTGTAATTTTCCCGACCGAGTATGATAATTTATTTATAATTCCTTCAGGTGTTATTCCACCGAATCCTACGGAATTGTTTGAATCAAACAAAATGGATGAACTTTTCCGGTATTTAAAGGATAATTTTGATGTAGTCATTTTAGATACACCTCCTTTGGGATTAGTTTCTGATGCTGAGTTACTGGCAAAGTATACAGAAATGACTTTATTTGTTGTTAGACAGAATAAGACTTTTAAGGAAGCAATTATTGAAGTAATTAATAAAGCCAATGATTCGGGTAACTTCCAAAATATGGGAATCATTTTTAATGGTATTAAACCAAATGGTATAGGAAGATATGCATATTACGGATACGGTTATGGTGGATATGGTTACGGATATGGATACGGGTATTCGGGATATGGTTATTACGGAGGTGGTGTGAAGAAAACGGGTTATGGCTATTTCTTTAAGAGCTTATTTAAAGGAATGAAAAATTAAATAGCCTGAATCAAGGTGTTCAAATAAATACCAATAAATTGACAATTTTTAATTATTACAAGTTTTTTAGCTCTTTTTCAAGATATAGACTTTTCGTTTTAATATTTTTGAATTTATCATTAGCCATTATTGATATCTTATTGTCGATAGTGCTAATTCCAACTTTAATGGCACTTTCTGGTGTTCAGATTGAAGGGTATGACCGCATTTTTAGTGCATCCAAGTTATTAGGCATTTCTATGGATACCACGGCTGCGCAATTAACGGTACTGGTGACAGTAGTACTCGTTAAAACTTCATTTGCTTGGTTCGAATCCTTCTATTATACAATCACGATTGAAAGAATTTTGAATTCAGTAAGGAAAAATCTATTTGAAAAGGTAAGTAAGTTAGGATATCAAGATTTCATCAAGTTTAATTCAGGTGAGTTGTCGAATGTTTGTGTTACGGAAGTAGAGAAAATGTTTTTTTCCACGCGAAGTTTTATTCAAACAATCCAAAGTGCTATACTATTAGTTGGTTACTTTATTGCTGTTATTAATTTGAATTATAAAATATCTATCATATTCGTAATTTCATCTGCTTTAATATTTATAATTTACCGTAAGGTCGTAAAGTTTATCAGTACTTATTCTCACAATATTTCAGATGACTCTGCCAGATTGAATCATATACTCCTCCAATATTTTGCAAATTATAAATACATTAAAATCAGTGATATAGTTGGTTCATATTCTTTTTTTGTTGAGAAGGAAATTCATAACGTAGAGGAGAATCGAAGAAAAATAGGACTGTTGAATGGTATAATAGTAGCTATTAGGGAGCCTGTGGTAGTCATAATTATTTTAGTTTGCTTATTGTTTAATTTTTACTATATCAAAGTTGATTCGGCTATTTTGGTTTCAATATTGTTTTTACTCTATCGAGCATTAAATTCAGTCAATAATTTACAAGTGGCTTGGGGCAATTTTTTAGCTAGTTCAGGAAGTGTAAATAAGATAAATTCATTTATTGTTGAGCTAAATGAAATGATTTCTATTGAAAATCAGAAGAATAGAATAATTCAGACAGCACAACTTTCAATAAACTCAATCACTGATGGTGTGAAAGGTAGTTCTGATAAAATAGAAGATAGTACAAGTGAAATTTCAACCCATGAATCACAAGATGTCCATGATAGTGAAATGGTTATATCACCCATTGGACCGAAAATATGTTTAGAGAATGTTAGTTTTAGCATTGGAGAGAAAGTAATAATTAGAAATTTTAATAGTGAATTTGAGTCTGGAAAACTCTATATAATTAAGGGTCCTAGTGGCAGTGGTAAATCTACTTTAATCAATTTAGTTAGTGGACTTTACCAACCTGATAGTGGTAAAATATATGTAGTTAATAAAAACAAAGAAAATGGTACAAATTGTAATACTAGAATTTCTTATGTTGGTCAAGAGGCTGTGATGTTTTTAGATAATTTATGGAACAATATCACATTGTGGGAAAAAGATAGAATTAACCCTGAAAAACAGCGGAGATTTTTAGAAGTATTGAATCGAGCAAATCTATCGGAGTTAATAGACATTCATTACGGTAATCAGCATGGCACTTTTGATTCATTAGCAGATTTGTCTATAAATGAGAGCGGTAATAATTGGAGTGGTGGACAACGGCAGAGGATAAATATCGCTCGTGAAATTTATAAAGATTCGGATATCTATATTTTCGATGAAAGCACAAGTGCATTGGATTCTGAAAATAAAAAAGGTGTGATACAGACTATACAGAATTTAGCAAAATCAGGTAAAATTGTTTTGTTTATTTCACACGATGATCAATTTGACTCGCTTGCAGATCAAATAATAACACTTTAGATATTATTGAAAGATAAAAGTTTTTTTAATTGGTTTAGATCCATCACATGGAAACGAAAACCGATACTTTTATATACGGAACATCGTCAGACAATTCCAATTATTCAGGAAAACAAAAAAGATTTTGTTTTAATCAATTTTGTTCA
>CAYPYX010000035.1:0-10318 GCA_964415065.1 uncultured Rhizobium sp. | reverse complement strand
CTGAAGGACGTTGGCACAAAATGGCTAGGTGTACCCATTTTTGGATTTGGTCTGAATATATCTCAGGAGAAGTACTAATGAATAATTCTACCTTTTTCGTAAATGGAAATCCATTGTACAACGACTTGATTAAGTTCAAACAGCCTTTTCGAAGAATTGAAAAGGTGAAAACAATCTTAATTGCACCAACGAATTTTACTCGAAAAGAAGGAGAAAAACTAGATAAATTAATGAATTTAGTGTCTAAATTAGTTGATTCTCGAGTTCAAGTTTTTATTAAGTTGCACCATCTGAATGAATTATTCCCCAAATTGGAAAATATCATAATTTTAGAAAATATAAATTTCTATGAAGTATTATACAAGCAGGAGTTTGATTTAATAATTGCGGATCATTCTACTACTTTATTAGATGCAATGTTTTTTAATAATTTAGTTGCTTTTTGTAATTTCCACAATTCACCTAATACCTTATATGAAAAGTTATTGGGAGAATTGAACATAGAGTCTATTGAACATGAATTAGTGAAATGCTTATTACCAGATAGAATTGAATTGCAGACTAAGTTTTTAAATTACTTGGGTTTAAATAACCCTTACAGTAATTCTCTCAGGAGTATTATCAATTAAATTCCAAATCATGAGCCAAGAAAGTATTTTAAATCAAGCTTTTGATGAGAATAATCGGTTTCGTTATTTGCGAAGTTTATTTGCTATTTTCTTTATTAGTCCAGTATTTGCACTATTTATTTCATTGAAAAATGGAGTGAATAGATATTCGAGATGGATGATGTATTTGATGTTTTTTGTACTTGGATATTCCTTAGATACAGATCCAAGAACAGGATCCGATGTCGTAAGAATCGAAGAAGCATTTTTACATATCTGTGAAATTCGAGATAAGCCCAACATCACATTTTTAGATAAAATTACCGTAGATGAAAAGAAGGAATTAGAGCTTGGTTTTGGATTGATTGCATATATATCCTCTTTTATTACTGAAGACCCACATGTATTTATTGGATTTTTAGGCTTTATATATGGAGTGTTTTATGTGCAAGTATTTTTATTTTTTTTAAACTTATTAATAAAACAGAATCAATTCTATTGGAGTATAATTTTATCATTTGCATTTATTCAGTCTCCTTATCAATTTCAGGCCTTTCGATTCTATTCTGGAGCCATCATTTTTGTATGGTTATTCATCAAAATATTCATAGAAGGGAATAAGAATTTTATTTTAAATTATATATTACTAATAGCCATTTGTTTTATGCATAATGCGCATTTTGTATTGGCTGGATTAGTGGTTTTTCGTCGGCTTGTGCCCATAAACTTATTGAAATTATTCTGGTTTATTTACCTTTCTTTTTTTATTGTTAGTCATACTATCGGTATTGACCTTGGTGCATTTACTGAATTTCTCCCGGAGTCTTTTCAAGATCGGACCGATGCCTATTCTAACGAAGGTAAAGATGAAGATTATCAAGGTCCCCAATTGAGTTGGTTTCTTGTGTATGCATATGCAATTAATGATTGGTTCTTTTTTATATTTAATAACTTGAACTTTTATTTGCTTGTAAAGATGAAAAAAGAAAAGGAACTACCAGAATATGTAGGATTCTTTGCATTATTAGTATCATTTTCATCATTGTTGTTGGGAACTGAAGGATATCGACTTCATTTGATCGCAAATCATATTATGTTCATTATATTTTTTACAGTTCACAATAATGAATATGCTTATGAATTGTTCAAAAAGATGGAATCGAAATTGAGGTACGTGATTCTGTTTTATGTATTTATTTTATTCAGACGTACTACCGATTTTATAAGTTTATATGTGTTTATATTAAACCCTTTGTTGTTTTACGCAATCGAGAACAACTATACAATTGCAAAATTGTATTCAGAAGTTTTCAAATAAATTGATTCTATACTATTGAAAAAATATATCTGTTTTGAATCGGATGATTGGGGTAGCTACAGACTGCCTCTACCCCCAAAACGACAATCCATATATCAACTCCCCATCCAACTAGATGAACCTGGAGCGGAGTTTTTTAACGAATTTGATGCTTTAGAAAGTCCAGATGATGTTGAAGCATTAGTTAATACATTGTTGAAAGCAGGAAATAACCATTCAATTGACTTGCAACGCCAACCCGTTTTTACCTTTCTACATGCAACGAGAAACCCTAATTTTGAAAAAATTAAGGCAACAGATTTTCAAGAATATTTTAATGAAAGTATTGAAGATTCGTATTTGAAAACTTGGGGAAGTTCTTCCTTGATTGTCACAAAAAAGGCCATAGAAGAAAGAATTATAAGAGCCGAATTTCATTGTAGAGAGCATTTAAATGTGCCTTTTTGGACAAAGCAATTAAAAAATGGAGATAAAGAAACTTTGTTAGCAGCAGAAAACGAATTTTGGTCATTCATCAATAAAAACCCCCATCAAGTATTTTACCAAGCAAGTTTTCATTTGGATGACTTAAACGATATTCAAGAATATCAAAATATAGTTTCATCTGGATTAGAAGATTTTAATCAGCTCTTTGATTATTCTTCCATATACTTTGTTGCACCAAATGCACCCTATAGCAATCAACTACTCCCTGTTTTGAAGGAAAAAGGCGTCAAACTCATTTGCGGTGGACGTTTACAGATAGAACCTATGGGATTCGGAAAAAACAGAAAAGTCTATCGTATTCCCGGAGTAAAATGGATTGATGGATTCTATTATGTAAAGAGAAACGCATTTTTTGAACCTTCAGATAAATCTAACGATTGGGTTGATCAATGTTTAAAGCAAATTAGCATGGCTTTTTCAAAGGATCAACCGGCAGTAATTTCTAGTCATAGAGTGAATTATGTAAGTGGAGGATCTGTTCATAACCGTGATCATGGATTGAAAGAATTGGAAAAGCTCATTCATTCAATCTATAAAAATTGGCCGGAAGTAGAATTTGTAACTTCCAATCAATTATTGGCTTATTATCAAAATGAACCTAAAAGTTTAAAATATTATTGGGGATGTATTTCCTAATTCCTGAGTTTGTAAAATTAGTTTTACAGCACATTAGTTTTAGATGTTGACCAATTTTTCGCAGCTTTTAGGAAAATACTTGAGTAAACTATTTTTAAACCTTTGAACATTAAAAAAACAGCAGCTTTACTGGATTTAAATCTTCGAGGAAGATGTTTTAATGAACAATGGGTTATTATTCAATCTGATGATTGGGGAAGTATTCGAGTTCCACAAAATTCAGAAGCTCTTGAAAAATTACGTAGAAGTACCAACAAACTTTCAATTTTTCAAAAGTTTGATACTCTTGATAGTCACGAAGATTGGACTGAATTAATCACTGTGTTAGATTCAATAAAAGATCGCACGGGTAAGAAACCAATTTTCACTTCCAATTTTGTAACGGGTAATCCGAATTTTGAGCAAATTGAAAACCATCATTTCACACATTTTTTTTGGGATCCTTTTTATACAACGTACGAGAAATTGAACTACAACAATTTCAATACTTTAGAAACAATTAATTACGGGATATCTAAAGGAGTTATTGAGCCACAATACCATGGTAGACAACATGTTAACCATAAAAAATGGTTAAAGAGTTTATCTGCTGGAGATGAAACGGCTTTGGATTTTTTTAGACTCAATATGTGGATTTATGATTCGTTAAATTCGAATAGTTTGAGAAGTTTGAATGCCGTTTTTGATTCTTCGGATTATACGACTGAAGAAGTGGAGTCAGAATTTTATGAAGGTATAACTATTTTTAAACAGGCTTTCGGTCGATATCCACAATCCTTCATACCCAATAATTATTTCTTTAACCGAGAATGGAATTCCCTATTACCAAAGTATGGAATAAAATCTGTTCAAGGCATGAAGTATGGTTTTGAAACAGATAATGGTGAAAGAATTATTCAGTTTCGTAGATACAATCAGAAAGATAAGCAAACTAACTCTTTGGTAAACTTAGTTCGAAACGTAGTATTTGATCCAAGTATGGATTTATTAACCCATAAGAATGATTCAGTAAATTGGGCTAAAGATCAAATCAAAATAGCTTTTGCCTTACGAAAACCGATTATTATTGATACTCATCGAGTAAATTATGTTGGTGGAATTGATGCAAATAATCGAATACACGGAATTGAAAAATTAGGCAATTTGCTCAATTGGTTGGTTCAAAAATATCCTAAAGTACGATTTACCTCAACCGCCGAATTGGCAACTTTATATACTTAAATATGCGATTTATTAATAAATACTTAAGAAACTTAAGTCCTTACAAAGTAGCTTCTCATAAAGTTTGGGAAGTAAATTCAACAGAACGTTCGCAGATTCTAAAATTAGATTGGAATGAAGCGACTATCCCACCGTCACCGAAGGTGAAAGAGCGAATATTGAAGATAATTCAGGATGATTCCATTTATCCTCTTTATCCGAGTACTCATAATCCTGAGATTATTGAATTATTGGCAGATTATTTGAAGGTGGAAAAAAAGAACGTACAGTATTTTGCTTCTTCAGATAGTGCTCATGAGTATCTCGTACGAGTATTTGTGGCTCCTGGAGATCCAGTTCTGGTTTTAGGACCAACTTACGACAACTTCCGATTGTCTTGTCAAACTCAAGGTGCTCAAGTTTATTTTAAAGAATACGAATCTGGATTTAGTTGGAATCGTGAAGGATTTGAACGAAGAATTGAAGAAGTAAATCCTTCACTCATATATATATGTAACCCCAACAATCCATCAGGCACTATGGTACCTGCAGAAGATTTGATTCACATGTTGACAAAGTATCCGGATGTTGTTTTTTTAATAGATGAAGCATACGCTGAATTTTCAGGAATTTCTATTGTATCACAGGTTAATCAATATGATAATTTAGTAGTTTCTAGAACGTTTTCTAAGGCTTTTGCAATGGCGAATTTCCGCGCAGGTTATTTGGTATCTTGTGAAGAAAATATCATGCAGATTTCCAAAATTAGAAATCCCAAAAATGTTACCACTGTTACACAAGAAGCGGTGATTGGGGCGTTGATGGATATACCATACATGAATAACTATGTTACTGAGGTTAGACAAGCCCGTACTCAGTTTGCTGAATCTATACAGAAATTAGAATTTGTTGAAAAGGTGTATGACAGTCATGGTAATTTTGTTTTGGTCGAATTTACATCCCCAGAAATAAAAAACACAGTTTGTACATATTTGGCCGAAAATCAGATTTTCGTGCGCAATTTAACTCATAGCAAAATGTTGGATTGTACTCTGAGAATTACTGTAGGCACAAAAAGCCAAATGCAACACGTGATTTCTATACTTGAGAAATTCACATCACATAGTTGAAATTGAATTCATTAATTATAAGTTTAAAAATAAAGCTAACTCATAAAATTAACGACTTCTAAATGAATGAGCTAGGGAATCAACACAATGAACTTCTACATAACTGAAATTAATGACTAAGCATATATTTATTTAGTGATTAATTCAATTGTAAGTTCTCGAGTAAATCGGTTTAGTTTTAATATGATTTAAATGAAAAGAGTTGCAATTTTTGATTTTTGTGAAACTTTGGTAGATCTACAAACAGCTGATGAGTTTGTGATTTACATACACAAGAATAATCGATTGCCATTACTAAACCAATGGTTATTTACAAGTTGGAAATGGTTTAAAAAATTGAGATTTATAGCAATCTATGATCGAATTTTCCGACACAATCCGATCGAAAAAAAGTGGCTACTGTTTAGTTTAATGGGATTGTCTGAATCAATTATATTTAGAGAGGCGGAAATGTATTCTGAATGGTTGAAAAGCAGGGTAAATCAAAATATTTGGAACGAATTTGAAAAATCCATGATGAACTCGGATTTGGTAATTATCTGTTCGGGAGGATACGATAGTTATTTGAATCCATTTTTTAAGGGTTTTGATGTTCAAATTATCGGAACTCGATTGAAATATAAACAGGGTAAATTTTCGGGCACAATCGAAGGTTTGGATTGTTTAGGAGAAGAGAAAGTTAATCGACTTGAGATGAACTTTGGCCGTGAATTTTGGTCAAGTTTTGTAATAGATTTTTATTCAGATAGCATTACGGATATGCCACTGTTTAAAAAAAGTAATCGGAAAATTGTTGCATACAACAGCAAGCCCCCGAAATGGGCAATGGATAGAGAGTTTGAAACGTTAAAATGGAAAAATTGAGATATACAAATAGGTTGTTTTTTGAAATAGAGTTTTTGATAAGAAAAATATGGCATTTTATTAATAACAGGAGGTTTAATGATCAAAAGTTTATTAATAAAATCTTTCAAAGGGCACATGGTTATAAAATGGATTTTAATAGTCCATTGAGTTTAAATCAAAAACTACAATGGATTAAGCTGAATGATAAAAGAGATTTATTTATTCAACACGCTGATAAAATTGAAGTACGAGAATTTATTCGGAAACATATAGGGGAAGAACATGTAATCCCACAGTATGGAGTTTATTCTGATTTTTCAGAGATTCCATTGAAAGAGTTGCCTTTACCTTGTATCATCAAAACCAATCATGATTCAGGTAATTATGTAATTGTTCGCAACATAGAGAACATCAATTGGAATAAAGTTAAGTATGATTTTATGTGGGCTTTGAGGGTAGATTATTATTGGTTTCAGAGAGAATGGCAATATCAAAAAATTAATAGACGTATTTTAGTAGAACAATTATTATCTGATGAATCTGGTAAAATTCCTGATGATTTTAAATTCAATTGTTTTAATGGAAAGGTCGAATTTATTTATGTAGCCAGTGATCGTGAAGGTGAAAATCAGAGATTTATATTTAACAGGAACTGGGAGTTATTGCCATTTTCCTGGGGATCTAAATGGAAGAAAAAATCCAACCATGAAAGTACACCAACTATACCTTCTAATTTAGAGCAAATGATCAGTATTGCTGAAGAAATTGCTCAATATTATCTATATGTTAGGGTAGATTTATACTCATTAAATAATCGAATTTATGTGGGTGAAATAACTCATACTCATGGAGGTGGATTTGACCGGATTTATCCTAGGGAATGGGATTTTGAATTAGGTAAAAAATTGAAAATTGGCCATGAACAATTAGAACAATTACCTTCCATCATAAATTAAGTTAACTATTGAATTCACAAAAGACACCCCAAAAAATTTTAATTATTTCTCGAGATATTGAAATAGGTGGTATGCAAAAAGCGGCAATTACTCTAGCTCAAAATTTAGTGAATGCCGGATTTTTAGTCGATTATTTTTGCTTGTTTAAACGAAGAACTCCACAAGAATTCAAAGAAATAGATCCTAGAATTCAATTATTTCAACCAAAATATTATCGAGAAAATACTCCCAAATGGTTTTATATTTTCTACAATTATTTACGATTAAAAGGTATTTCTAGAAATAATCATTACGATAGATTTCTGTCATTTGGTGAGCATTTCAATGGATTCAATATTTTAGCACTTTGGAAAAATAGAAGCCGATTATTTGTGTTAGACCGAATGAATCCAGAAATGAATTGTGGTTTTCCAAATGAAAATCTTAGACGATATATTTACAAGTATACAAAAGGCTTAATTGTTCAAACATACTACGCGAAGGAAATTTTATTCTTAAAGACAAATCATACAAATATTCAGGTTATTCGTAATTTCTTATCAATGAATGATGAGGTAATTAAAGGGCTGCAAGAAACACGTATAAATAATTCCCTCTTTGAAAGTCCAATTCCACAACTTTTATATGTAGGACGGTTAAGTCCAGAAAAAGGGGTGAGTACATTAATCGAAGCTGCTCTGGAATTAATCAGTAATAGCTCCAATTTTCAATTAAATGTAGTTGGCGAAGGCATATTAATGGATGAATTGATACAAAAGTCATACGAAGAAAAAGTAATAAACGACGTTAATAAAATTGATGAAACAACACAGATAATTAAATTTCACGGAGCAGTAAGCGAACCTATTGAATATTATAAATCCAATCATATTTTTATTTTGCCTTCCTTATCGGAGGGTTTTCCTAATGCTTTAATAGAGGCGATGAGTGCTGGAATGGGTTGTATCGTCAGCGATCGATTAAAAAATAAATTGACGTTTTTAATTGACCGTGAAAATGTTTTATTTTTTGAATGTGAAAATCATCACGATTTATCAGAGAAAATAAATCAATTATTAACGGAAAGAAATTTGTGGGTAACGTTATCACAAAATGCTATGGAACTTGCAAAAGAGTTTCAATCACAATCTATTCTAAATGAATATCTGGAGGTACTTAATCTGTCTAGATCATGAAGAAGAAAATTGTATTTAATAATATTACTTTTACATTCCAAAAGGCGGGCGGAGTTTCCATGATTTGGTCGGAAATACTTCGTTATTTCCTGGAATTTGGAGTTTATGATTGGGAAATATGGTTAGTGGTTTCAAAGGAGGATGAAAAGAATATATACTGGCAGCAGCTGAAACAGGATTTTGATTTTGAGAAATTGGGAATTCACATTATTTCCGAAAATCGCAAACTCTGGGTAAGAAGACTTTGGCCAATTAAATTATCAGAATTCACTTCCCAATTTATTTATTTTACATCTGGAAATGATTGGTCAATAAATAGATACGCTAAAAATGTATCCATTTTTCACGATGCACTGTATGAAATCTATTTTAAGTGGAATTTACCCTCAATTATCAATGTCGTTTTTAGATATTTTACCTTAAAAAATTCTAATTTAGTTTTTTGCGTAAGTAAAAATTCTGCAGAAGATTTAAAGAAATATTATCCTACGTTAATAACAGAAAATCGAAAAATAGAGGTAGTTTATAACGGTTTACCTGCTGCTTTTGGGCAAGTTCAGCTATCCGTAAATAATGCGGATACATATGGAAAAGATGTCCCCCAAGACATAAGCCAATCGGATTCCCACCTCAAAAAGATCTTGTTTGTTGGCAGACGTTGGGGTTATAAGAATTTGAAGTATATATACAATGAAGAATATTTAGGCGATATCTGTGAGATTTACTTTGTGGGTGGAGAAGAATTTACTTCTGAAGAAATAAAGCAATTGAATCGGATTTTCAGTGAAAATGGTTGGCACAAATTAAAAACATTGACTGAAGATGAATTATTAGAAATTTACAAAAGCGCATATTGCTTATTTTACCCGAGTAAAGCGGAAGGTTTCGGTTTGCCGGTTATTGAGGCACAAGCGTTAGGTTGTCCAGTAGTATGCTATCCTAATGCGGCGGTAAAGGAAATTGCTCAGGATAGTGTGTTGTATTTGAATACGGAAGTATCCAATTTTAGAAAAATCATTGAGGGTAGTGAATTAAATGAAAATCGCAACCTGTGGATACAGCGAGGATTTGAAAATGCTCGAAATTATCCAGCATCAAGAATGGCATCTCAATATTATTCCAAACTTAAAGAGCTAATATGAATATTATATGCAAGTCTTCAATTGAGATTACCGATGATGAGTGGATGGAAATTACTGACTCGTTCAATGCAAATTTCCCTAAAGGACTCAATTGGCAAAACTTTAAAAAATATTTCCTGAACTCTTATTTGGGGTATGCTTTTCATTCATTGGTTTTGAACAATGAGGGCAAAATTGTGGGTCACACGGCTTTCATTCCCAAAAAATATCGTTGGAATGGGGTTGAAATTTTAATGGCACAAAGTGGATCAACATTTATTGATAAAGAATATCGAACGGATTTGTTGCTTTACAGGAAGTTATACGACGCGCTTAAGAAATTTGTTGCAGAAAAAGGAGTTCAGTTCATTCTGATTGTACCAAATAAAGCAGCATATACCTACACCGAACGCATATTGAAGTGTAAAAATATCTTTGCTCTCGACTATTATATTATCCCAAGTACAGGAATTTACTCCCGTTGGGGGCGTTTTTTGGGGATGGTATTGTGGCCTCTAAAAGCAATTCAAGCAATCGTGTTTAGTTTGATATTAGAGGTGCTTCATCTTTGGTTGCGATTCAAAAAAATGGACAACTCAGCAAATCAAAGAATTAGTTTGATTCGCAATGAAGAATTCGAAAAACTGAGGTACTATAACGAAAGAGATTACAGAATTATTCAATCCGGAAAATTGAAATACGTGCTAAATTCCAAGATTGAAAAGGGTATAAGAACGGCTTATTTAATGCATTTCGAATTCGATGGTGATTCAGAGTTTAGAGCATTTAAAAAAACGTTGAAACACTTACAACTAAGTACAGATGCCCCAGAATTAGTTATG
>CAYPYX010000034.1:19415-23277 GCA_964415065.1 uncultured Rhizobium sp. | reverse complement strand
GCTTACGACGGTTTGTTGTTGCATTTGAAGCGCCATCCCATTGACCAGAAGCTAGATGGCTATACTCAGGAACAACGTTTCTTTATGAGTTGGGCAACCATTTGGAGAGGTAAAATCCGCGATGAAGAATTGGCAATGAGATTGGTAACAGATCCACATTCTCCAGGTTATTTCAGAGCTATTGGTCCTTTGCAAAATCACGAAGGTTTCTACAAGGCTTTTGGAGTTAAGCCTGGAAACAAAATGTATCGCAACGACGACATTCGAGTTAAGATTTGGTAATTGTGATTTTTTAGATAACTTTGGTTATCTAAAATCATGTTTTTCAATTTTTTATTTCGCATAAGTGGGGGAATGAATCGCGCAGCGATTCGATTCCCCTTTATGATTTTAATGGGTATTACCATTTCCACTTTGTTGTCGATTCAAATGGAAATGTCGGATGTGTTATCCCAAAGCACCCGAAAGTTGCTCATGGAAATTACCAGCGTGTTGGGTGTGGGTATTTCCGTGTTTTTTACCGCACATTTGGTGGCTGAAAACAACCGAGAATCGGAATCGAATTTTTCGAGAATTCTGCCATTTATCGCAGGATTTTTGTTGTTAATCGTATTGTTCATAACCATTCATTTTGATCCTACTGGCAACGAAATTGAGGAAGAAACGGTTCTGAAAATTTTCATTTTTGCTGTATTTACGCACATGTTGGTGGCGTTTTTTCCAGTAAAGAATCGCCACAATTCCAATGCATTCTGGCAATACAATAAAGAACTATTCATTCGAATTTTAACCACAGCTTTGTATTGCGGTGTGTTGTACTTGGGCCTAGCAGGAGCAATTATGGCTATGGATGTTCTTTTCAAGTTGGATATTGATTATGAAATTTATGCTCATTTGTGGTTTTGGATTGCCGTTGCAGGAAGTGTATTCATTTTTGGTGCTGGAATTCGACCCGATATTACTCAACTCGATGATGAGCGCGATTCCCCCAAAGGAATCAAATTGTTTGCCGGATATATTTTACTGCCGTTGGTGGTGATTTACATGATCATTTTGTATATGTATGGCGGTAAAATTCTGTTTACATGGAGTTTGCCTGTGGGTTGGGTTGGGAATTTGATCATGGCATTTTCTGTGGTGGGAATCTTAGCATTGCTGCTCTTGTACCCATTTGGCGACGATGAAGGAAATTCATGGATTAAACGCTATACCAAAACCTTTTATTATTTCTTGTTTCCCTTACTGCTTTTGTTGTTTGTGGGGATATACGTTCGAATCGATGCTTATGGAGTTACCGTTGTGCGTTACTTACTGGCAAGTTTGGGCGTTTGGTTACTTTTCATCGCTCTATTCATGTCGTTCAAGAAGAATGCACCTCTTTTCATCATACCAGCCAGTTTAGCGGTATTGGCCATGTTGGTACTGTACACTCCCTATTTGAATGCCTATTCGGTGGCGGAACGCAGTCAGAAATCGCGATTGATCAAAATTCTAACACGTGAGGGATTTTGGAAAAACGGAAGTTTAGTCAACGATCCCCCGAAAGTATTAAAAGATGAATTATCAGGCGAACTTTATAACATCGTTAACTATTTGGTGAAATTCCATTTTACCACCGGTTTGGAACCCAAAATAAAGTACTACACTGCCATCAATGCTGAAACCTTGGCTAAAATCAAGGAATTAACTTCAGATGGAAATACATACTATGGAGAATTCACAGATTTAGGTGATACAAACAGTTTAAACGCCAGTTCTGTACCCAAAAAAGAATTTTTATCTACTTGGCAGTCCAATCAGATTTTAGAGTACGAATTAAAACGCTACGGAATTCAATATCATTACATGAGATCGTTTGATGAAGACGATGAAGAGCAATCAGTTGCTACTGATTCAGCTACAGTAGAAATAGAAGCACCTGCAACCGACAGCGTTGTTGCAGATACGGTGAGCCCCAATTCTGAGTTGAATACGGCTTCAAGCAATGTTAATTCTCAAAATCAAGCGGTAGAAGCCTCAAATATTGCATACCGGAAATTCGTCAGCAACAATTTGAACTCCGTATTTATTCCCGCGGGACGTGAAATTGCAGCCGTTTATAACTTCGGAGAAAATGGTCCCAATCCGTTTAAATGTGATTTGAATTCCAATTTTGATAAACCCATAAAATATAACCTAAACACAGCGGGTGTTCAATTTGAATTATCTTCCGATGGAAATACACTTCAAGTAAAAACCCAAGGAAAATCAGAAATTTTTGAGTTGAGAAAGCATTTCACCCAAGTGTTTCCGCAACTGCAAAAAGGGGAGAAGGTAACTAATGGTGCATATCAAAATTCGGTAACGGTAGTACCTCAGTCCACCATGATTTTACAAAAAGGGAATATGATATTGCAATTTCATCAAGTGTCGGTGGAAATAGAATCGTTGAAAAGTAAAACGATTAAATGGAATTTTCACGAAAATTTGAACACAAATTCAAACACCACAGTGGACTATTCACTCAACGTCAACAATAGCTTTACTCTTGTTGTTTTGAAATAACGTACAACTCTTCCATTTCGGCTAAAGTCATATCTTTTAAGGATTTACCCAGTTCTTCGGCTTGGGCTTCCATGGATTGAAAGCGACGTTTGAATTTGATGTTGCAACGTTCTAGAGCAGTGTCGGGATTGATACCGCGCAGGCGTGCGTAATTGATTAATGAAAATAAGTAATCGCCAAATTCCTCTTCCTGGTGTTCGGGAGTTTGAGCTTCTTTGAATTCCTGCCACTCTTCTTCTACTTTTTCATAAGCCAATTCGGCATCATCCCAATCAAATCCCACCTGGCTGGCTTTTTCCTGCATTCTGTAAGCTTTTACTATGCTGTTCAGTCCTTTGGGAACCCCATCCAAGACCCCATTTTTCTTTTTACCCTTTTCTTGCAGTTTAATCTGCTCCCAGTTTTGTAAAACGGTTTCTGTATTGTCTGCCTTAACATCCCCATAAATATGTGGGTGGCGGCGAATCAGTTTTTCGATCAACGTTTTGCACACTTCGCCTACGTCAAAATGGTCTTTCTCACTCGCAATTTTCGAATAAAAAACGATATGCAACAGTAAATCACCCAATTCTTTTTTGACTTCATCTACATCCCCCGCCATAATAGCATCCGATAATTCGTGTACTTCTTCTATGCTTAGGGTTCGGATACTTTCCCAGGTTTGTTCTTTGTCCCAGGGACATTTTTCACGTAAATCGTTCATTACATCGAGCAATTGTGAAAACTGCTCCAATATTTCGTTTCTATTCATGGGTAATTATTAAAACTCTAACATCAAATCCATCAAAGCCAAATTGGTCATAGCCTCAACGATGGGAACCGCTCTGGGAAGCACACATGGATCATGTCGACCTTCTGCTGTAAATGTAATTTCTTCAAACAAAGAATTTAATGTGTTTTGTTCTTTTTTAATGGTGGATGTAGGTTTGAAAGCCACTTCAAAATATAAGGTAGCACCGGTAGAAATTCCCCCAATAATGCCACCTGAATGGTTGGTTTTGGTACCGACAGATCCATCGGATTGAATAACCCATTCGTCGTTATTTTCAGCACCATTATTCAAAATAGCAGCAAAGCCATCCCCAAAAGAAACGCCCTTCACTGCATTGATATTCAGTAAATAATGTCCTAGAACCGCTTGCAACTTCCCAAAAACGGGTTCTCCAACACCCATGGGAACGTTTTCTACCACGCAAGCAATGATTCCACCCAGACTGTTGCCCGTATCTCGGGCATTTTCAATGGCCGACATCATTTCGTTTTGTTGGGGGAAGGGACAACGAATCGGGGAGGCCTCGATTTCTTCTCGAGTGGGGTA
>CAYPYX010000034.1:4452-19315 GCA_964415065.1 uncultured Rhizobium sp. | reverse complement strand
GAACCCACCGAATCGAAGCTCCCAACAATATGATGTATTTGTTTGACCCAAGCGCGGGTGTGAATTTCGCTGCCTTTCAACGCGGGATGTGATTTTGCAGATCCCGACAACAACCACTGTTGTGCCAATGCTCCTGCGGCTACCCAGCCAGCTGTAATTCGTGCACTCGAACGACCACCTCCGCGGTGATCACGATGGCCATATTTAACCTGATACAACAAATCTGCATGTCCCGGGCGGAAAACATCCTTCAAATGATCATAATCTTGCGGGCGCGCATCTTCGTTGGGAATCAGAATGGTAATGGGTGCACCTGTGGATTTATTTTCAAAAATCCCAGAAATGAATTGAAATTCATCTTTTTCGTTTCTGGGGGATGTAAATGCGCTTTGGCCGGGTTTGCGGCGGTTTAATTGATGTTGTAGTGCTTTATAATTAATCGTTAGATTGGATGGAAAACCATCGATAACAACTCCAACAAATGGTCCATGACTTTCGCCAAATGAAGTTATGACTAGATTTTTCCCAATACTATTACGACTCATACGATTTCAAAGTTACTTTTTTAGCTCACCATTTTTTGCAATTCCTGCCAAAAATTCGGGAATGATTTTTCAACACAATTTGGATCATCCACCCAATCTGAAATGAATTCGCGCTCCAAATCCGGAATAAGCGTATTTGCTACATTGGATTTCGTAATGGATGCAAAAGCCATAGCCATTCGGTGATCAGAATGAGTTATGTAGGGCTGAATTTTCAAAGGATCTGTTTGTTCCGCAATAAAAACTTCGTTTTCGAAAGTACCATGCGACTTTTCAATATTCACTGCGTTTGTGTTCGTGTGTTTATCCGGGTTATTCAGAGCTACAAATTCTTGTGTTTCAGAATTCCAATGCCTGGAATTGGGCATTAACCAGTAATTATTTGGCGCCTGATCATCTTGAATCAACTGAAATCCGAATCGAATTAAATTTTCATTCAGAACGGCTATCCGATTGGATTCTTTATAAATCAGATTGTGGATGTTTCTTAAATATGCCGATTTTTTCAAAACTGCCAGACCAACAACCAACGAAGGCACGGTATCGGGAATATCTCCCAGATCCCAATCGAAATTAACGAGATGGGTTGGTGGTGAATCACTGTTGGAATTCAAATTTTGTGTAGATTCCGCATTGTGGAGTGCAGAATGGATTGACTTAGTTTCAAGTTCACTGTTGGAATTCAAATTTTGTGTAGATTCCGCATTGTGGAGGGATAAATCCATGGCTGGTGTTTCACAACTCTGATACGACACTGTCTTGTTACGAACCAATAGTTGTTCCGAATGAAATTCAAACTCCAACCCCAATTGTTCATAAAAAGAGATCATTTTTCGATCACCTTGATAGGAATCTGATTTCAAATATTGAAAAGAAATTTCAGAATCCCTACCCATAATCAATAATCTATTTAAAAAGTAACTTACTGAACTCCAATCGGATTCAATGGTGTAGTTTTGAATCCCGTTATAGTCGCCAGAAATCGAAATGAAATCATCCTTAATTTCAACTTGATATCCAAAATTACGCATTACCGACGCCGTCATTTCGATGTAGGAGTCCGAATGTGCATGACCCAACAATTCAATCTCAACTTCGAAATTTTCATATTGAAAAGGTACAGTAGTCGCAATTTTATTAGACAGATTATCCTTAACACCGATTATTGTTTCCTCAGATTGGTAAACATCTAATTGGGTAGTTTCTTTTTCAACTCGTGCAGAATGAGTGTGATAGGAATTCTGTTTGTATTCGCTAATCAACCTACAGCTAATCAGCATGATAGCGCTAACAAATTGACTCGATATGCTTCTGTTTATCGCAATTTTTAGTGGATTAGTCGCAATTTCCAACGAATGTTCTCGCTTTATCAGTTGAACCGGAAAAAATCCATGTTGATTGAGGTATTGAATCTCACATCCCCCGAAAGAAAGAACATTGACCAAGTCCTCAATACTTCGGTTTTGTAAACTTTCATTCCCCGTGATAATACAAGGTCGACCCAATAGAGTACAAAGAGCTAGAAAAAAACGAGAAGGCGTTCCAGCATCCACAAAATCAAAAATGGGCAATGAAATCGATGCGTCAGGTATATTCGGTCTGCCGGCGGTATCGGATGTGTCACGCGTAACAAATGTATCAAGAGTAATCAGTGAATCCGCGGAATTCGAAGAATCGGATTCTAGTCGACTCAAAGCGTTCTTAAGCAGCTGAGTGTCTCTGGAATCCGATAAACCCGTAAGATTTTCTAGGGGAATACCATGAAGATACGCCAGAATTAAAGCACGATTGGAAATGCTCTTGGAGCCAGGTAGGTTTATTTCTGGGGCGTTGTTACGCGTCATTTTCAGTTTCGATCTCTTTAAGAACAGCGTGCTTCATAGCGAAATTACGCATTTCTTCTTCGGAAACTTCGATATTGTAGTGACAATCGCCAATTTTTTTCGCCAGAGTAAACTGAATTTTACCGTGCGCATTCTTTTTGTCGTGCATCAATAAACTTACTAATTGATGTGCCTCTTCTTCATCCCAAGTAACTTTAGGAAACAATGGGAAAATTCTATCTTCGATGATTTTGAGAGTTTCGGGGGAAGTGAATCCCATTTCAACTCCCATAAGCGTTTCCCAATACAAGCCATTAGCAACCGAAATCCCGTGTGTCATTTCTGGATCTTCAAAGTATATTGCCTCTAAACCATGTCCAATGGTGTGCCCTAAATTTAACAACTTACGTTTGCCTTTTTCACGAAAGTCGTCGGAAACCACGTCTTGCTTGAAAGAAACATTTTCACGGATGATTTCCATCCAATATTGAGTTTCATCAATAGTAGGAATACCATTTTGGGTTTTCTCCCAAATATTACCGCCTTGAATGATTCCGTGTTTGATGATTTCAGCCCAACCTGAAAGTATTTCTCTGTGAGTTAGAGTTTTGATAAAATCAATGTTTCTTAGGATTTTAGTAGGTTGAGTAAATGTACCAATGATATTTTTAGTACCGTAAAAATTAATTCCTGTTTTGCCACCCTCAGAACCGTCTACCATAGATAAAAGGGTAGTTGGTATGTAAATGCAAGGAATACCTCGCATGTAAACGGATGCAGCAAATCCGCCAAAATCCAATACAGCTCCGCCACCCAGAGCAATGACAACGGAATTACGATTTACATCGTTACGTACCATGACTTCCCAAAAGTCTTCACAAAATCCCAATGTTTTTGCTTCATCACCGTCGGGGATTTCGTAAATGATGTTGTCAATATTTTTATAAATTTCCAAAATTGGAAGACATAAAGCGCGAGAGGTAGTAGAAACTACCAACACGATTTTGTCGGGAGAATTTAAAGAGATCCAATCTCCAAGTCTCTGGTCGATGGTGTCGGTAAATACAATCATTCTTTGATTTTTTCGTAACGTTTACTGTTTGTGGGGTCTAAATCATTCAGTAATCGGGTGATGATCGTCTTTTCCGCAGTGGTTCCTCCCTTATAGATCTCAACCAATTCTGGCCATTTAGTAGTAAAGAACAATTTTTGAAGCAAACTGTTTCGATTGCTTTGATTTGTTTCGGAAAGTTTTTGTAGGGATTCGGTAATTATCTTTCTTCCTTTTTCGGGATTCTCGTAAAATATATCCAAACCTTTTCGGTGATATTCGTAGGTTAATACCCGAAAATCCTTGAATCTGGGACTGTTTAAATTTTCAGCTAAATAAAAACGATTGCGCATTCCTTTTCCATCGCTTTGATTCCATCCGGGTTTATTGGTCATTAAATTGACAATAGTCTGAGCTTTAGCAAAGTATAAATTTCCGCCTAATTCCGAAAAACTATCAAAATCCCATCCCAAAGAAACATAAACATAATAAGCCAAAAGGGTAGTGAGGTCATTTAAATTCAAGTTTTCTTGGTAATCCAAATTGTCAAACTCTCGGTAGTTGAAAGCAACATCTTCGTCATTGAATTGTAAAATGGTGCTTTTATAGGTGGAATTGAAGATCGGGCGAGTTACTTGCAACTGAACTGTACCTACGATATCATTATTTTCTGAAATGGAATTCACTTCAAAAAATAGAGAAATTTCTAAACGTTCTAAAACATCCACTTTTTCTTCTGTCCATTTTCTGTTATTAATGAACTGTTGAATGCTTTGTTCTAAGGTGGTAAGTATTTGTTTGTTAGCTAATTGTACGCGAGGTGCAACTACTTGTACCTGTGCTTTTATTTCTTGAGCATGTAAATAATTCGGACTAATTACAGCCGAAATGAAACTTCCTACTAGGAATATGGTGGATCGAAGCGACATAAAAAATGAATAGCTTCCGTGAATTTAATGAAATGATTGATTGTAACAAAAAATTAATCAAAAATCCATTCATTCAATGTTTGAACAATAAGTTCGGCAATTTCAGATTTGGATGCAATTTCAGATTCCTTTTGCATTCCGTTTTTGTGAAGAAGGTGAATTTTATTGGTAGGAGTTTTGAATCCGCTGTGTTCGGAAACTAAATTTAAAACTACCGCATCCAGTTGTTTTTTTTCTAGCTTTTCAGCAGCATTAGCCAAGCCATTGTTGGTTTCAAGAGCAAACCCAATAGTTTTTTGATGAGGCAGTTTCGATAATGACAGCGTCTTTAAAATGTCAATATTCTTAACCAAATTCAGGGTAAGATTTTCCTCCGACTTTTTTATTTTTTCGGGGGATATCCATTCGATTCGATAATCAGCAACTGCGGCCGACATGATTAAAACATCGCCAGATTCAAACGCCTTTTGAGTTTGTTCATACATTTCCTGGGCAGATACCACCCGAGTAGACCGGATGTATTCGGGAATTTCCAAATGGGAAGGACCCATGATCAAATGTACATCAGCTCCCCAATCGGATAAAACCCTCGCAATTTCTAATCCCATCTGACCCGTAGAATGATTTCCAATGAATCGAACTGGATCAATGGCTTCGTATGTTGGACCGGCTGTAACGACTACTTTTTTTCCAAAAAATTGGGAATTTTTGGGTGTGAAATAATCATGGAGAACATTAAACAAAGTTTCAGGTTCGGCCATTCTGCCCTTACCGGTTAATCCCGAAGCTAATGCACCCTCTTCGGCATCAATGATTTCAACCCCTCGTTCTTTGAGTAACAATAAATTCTGTTGAACCGATTCTTGCTGATACATATCTAAATCCATGGCAGGTGCAATCCAAACGGGACAACGAGCAGAAAGGTAAGTGGTGAGCAATAAGTTATCGCATTGTCCAGTTACCATTTTGGATAAAGTGTTAGAACCACAGGGTGCAATGATCATAGCATCAGCCCATAGGCCTAATTGAACATGGTGATTCCATTGTCCCGATTCTGGGTCAAAAAAGTCGACCAGAACAGGTTCTTCAGATAAAACGGATAGGGTTTGTTGGGTAACGAATTGAAGTGCGGCTGGGGTACAGATAACTTTTACGTTTGCTTTTTGGAGTTTAAGCAAACGAACCAAAAGGGGTATTTTGTAAGCCGCAATACCCCCGGTGATTCCGATTAATATGTTTTTATTTTGAAGCATTGTCCGAATCGGGCAATCTCCAATACGTTTTGTTTTCGATGAATTCATGAGTAGCCAAAATAGTTGGTTTTGGCATTCTCTCGTACATCAAAGAAATTTCAATTTGCTCGCGGTTTTCTTGAATTTCTTCTAGGTTATCGCTGTCGTGCGCAAATGGTTCTAAACGATTTTTAAGTTCTTCCTTTTGCTTCTCTGCGATTTGATCTGCTCGACGAGCAATGATAGAAGTGGTAAGATACACATTGTGTGTTTCGTGTTCCATCAAACGCAAATCGCGAGTTTCTGCGTTGGTTTTACTTTTAATATGACTCATAGGATTTCTTTTAATTTTTTGATTTCGTTTTCGCTGTTGGTTTTTAATTCAAGTGCCTCGGCGTAGTGTTTACTATTAACGTCGTTATTGTAACGATAGTCTTCAAATAAGGTAATTACTTCTTCTAAGCGCGACATGCGTTTAGATTCAATACTTTT
This sequence comes from uncultured Rhizobium sp., assembly GCA_964415065.1. GTDB lineage: Bacteria > Bacteroidota > Bacteroidia > NS11-12g > UBA955 > VMCP01. The sequence goes on along the minus strand of CAYPYX010000034.1, from coordinate 13,243 downwards.
CATGGCGTATTGATACTGCGCTTTCACTGCTAAAAATTCCAATTCTTCTCGCTGAGGAATGTCAGGATATAATTTAATGGTAGTTTTAGTTGCGGTTACGGTCGATTTGAATTCCCCCATTTTGTAGTACTGTACCGCTATTTCGTATTCCTTCTTTTGCAATTTACCTCTCATCTCGTCGATTAATGCGTTGCATTTTTCGGTGTACTCAGAGTCAGGATAGTAATTAACAAACGTTTGCATTGCTTCCATAACATTTCGAGTTTCTGATTGATCCAAATCATGATCCCCGATCAGCATATAATCGCAATAAATGGCCATGTAAGAACATTCAATAACGCGATCGTTATTGGTGAAATTATCGGTGTAGTCTTTAAAAAACAAAGACGCGTAAGAATAGTCTTTTAAGTGATAATAACTCATGGCAATGTGGTAATACACATTTTCCAAGCTATCGGTGCGGCGGTAAATGTCGCGCAGTTGTTCGAATAATTGTACGGCTCTAGAGTAATCTTTTTCTTTGTATTTCTTCATGGCCATGGTGTATTTAGCCGAACTATCTTTCGACTTGTACACCTTGTGATATTCCCCGCAGGAAACCATCCCCAGAAAGAAAAACAATACAACAAAAACTCGATTTATCCGCATTTTATGCAATTAACCCGCAAATATAACGAAATATAAGGTAATTATCGAGACTTATTTAGTGAATAATTCATAATTTTCGACGTAAATTTGTGCCTTTATGAGCAATCTATCCAATCTACCAGAAATCGCTACACAGATTCGTCGCGATATTCTTCGAATGGTACACGCCGTAAACAGTGGTCATCCCGGTGGTTCTTTGGGCTGCGCTGATTACCTAACAGCATTGTATTTTCATTACATGAAACACAATCCTCAGGCGTTTGAAATTTCCGGAAATGAACAAGATATTTTCATTTTAAGTAACGGACATATTTCACCCGTTTATTATTCTGCATTGGCTCGTAGTGGATATTTTCCAGTGTCGGAATTGGCTACCTTCCGCAAATTGAATACACGTTTGCAAGGTCATCCAACCACACATGAAGGTTTACCAGGGGTGCGTGTTGCAACAGGTTCATTAGGACAAGGTTTGAGTGTTGCTGTTGGATTTGCGTTACAGAAAAAATTGGATAATGATACTTCTATCGTTTGGACATTAACTGGCGACGGTGAATTGCAAGAAGGTCAAATTTGGGAAGCTGTAATGTTTGCTGCTCATCGCAAAGTAGATAATTTAATTGTTGCCGTGGATTTCAATCAAAAACAAATTGATGGTACCACCGGCGATGTTATGGGTATCACCGAACTTTCGAGTAAATTCCAAGCTTTTGGCTGGACAGTTCTTGAAATGGATGGTAATAACTGGGAGGATATGCACCAAGTAATTCCCCAAGCCCAATCTCATTTAGGGCAAGGCAAACCCATCGTTATCATCATGAAAACAGAAATGGGTCAAGGAGTTGACTTTATGATGGGTACCCATGCTTGGCATGGTAAAGCTCCGAGCGATGAACAATTAGAAAAAGCATTGAACCAATTGCCCGTTACGGCTTTAGGTGATTATTAATGCTCCTCTCTAATTCGTGATTCGAATCAATAGCAACCAATAATTAGTCCTGTTTTGCGTTAAATAATTGACTATGAAAAAATCCATCAGATTGATTTTCACTTTTTTGGTTTTCGGGGGATATTTTTTCTCCTCGCAAGCCCAAATGGTCAATGCATTTAAAGGTCGCAAAACGCGTATATTATTCCTGCTCGATGCCAGTGGTAGTATGCTAGCACAAATGGATCAATCCAATCGCTGGTCTGTAGCTGTCACTTTTATCTCTAATATGGTAGATAGCCTGCGATCGGTTCCCGATGTTGAGGTGGGATTGAGGGTGTTTGGTCATACGCAACCTAACGACAAACGAGATTGCCATGATACCAAATTGGAAGTGCCTTTTGCGGCATTTAACCACAAGGAATTTCAAAAACGCATTAAGCAAATCAAACCACTCGGCTACACATCGATTACTCAATCTTTATTGGCCACTGAGAACGATTTTCCGCAAGACAAAACAGCCAGAAATATCATTATTATCATCACCGATGGTGTAGAGGAATGCAATGGTGATCCCTGTCAAGTCAGCGAAATTTTACAGCGAAAAGGGATTATATTAAAACCGTTCATTGTTGGGATGGGAACCGATAGCGAAGCCTTCAGAAAACAATATTTGTGTGCTGGGAAATACTATAACGCTGAAACAGCTACCGAATTCAATAAAATTATGGGAGTTATTGTAAACCAATCGTTGAACAATACCTCCGTGCAATTTAATTTGTTGGATGAAGCTGGAATGCCACGTGAAAGCGATATTCCCATCACCTTATTTGATGCAGAAAATGGACAAATGGTGGAGCATTTTGTGCATACCATGAATGGAAAAGGTATTCCAGATACCTTGTATTTGGATCCCTTAAGAAAATACAATATGGTGGTTCATACATTACCTCCATTGAGTAAAAATAACATTGAAATTGTACCTGGAATTCATAATACCGTTGCTTTACCCACACCACGAGGAGATCTTCAGTTAAAAATTGGAGGAATAACTTCCTACAGGTCGTTAGGTGCAGTGATCATTCCTTCTCCTGGATACAAAAGTCCAAACGGCGAATCCATCGAACCTTCGATTATCAATCATCAACTGTTTAATTCTTCGAAAAAATACATTACCGGCAGCTATGATGTTGAGATATTATCGGTGCCTCGAATTCGATTTAGTGGTGTAACAATCCGACAGAACAAAACAACAACCCTGGAAATACCCTCGCCGGGAATGTTGCAGTTGTCGTTATCGCGCGACATTGCAGGGGCTGTGTTTGTGAAAAGAGAAAATCAAAAATTAGAATGGGTAATGGATTTACCATTGGGTGCTGGGAAACATAATTTGGTGATGCAGCCCGGAGTTTATCAGGTAATTTACCGTCCTAAAAGCGAAACAAGAACATTATACACTAAAAATAAAGAATTTAAAATAACTACAGGTACTAATACGATGCTCACTTTATAACATGAAAAATACGTACATTTCAAATGAAATGTATTAATCAAATAAAGTAAGAATAAATTTAGGTCTACCCGGAATTACAGAGAAAAAAAATATTTATGAAATCTTTTGAAATATTAGGCAACAAAGACACTCGCAGCGGTTTCGGCGCGGGATTACTCGAAGCAGGCAAAAACAACCCGAATGTAGTGGCTTTGTGTGCGGATTTAACCGGTTCGTTGATGATGAATGATTTTCAGGATACCTTTCCTGAGAGATTTTTTCAAGCTGGAATTGCTGAAGCAAATATGATGGGTGTTGCAGCGGGTTTGGCTTTGGGAGGTAAAATTCCATTTACAGGCACCTTTGCAAACTTTTCAACCGGACGTGTTTACGATCAGATTCGTCAAAGTATCGCTTATTCCGATTCTAACGTTAAAATTTGCGCTTCACATGCAGGATTAACTTTGGGTGAAGATGGTGCTACACACCAAATTTTAGAAGATTTAGGTTTGATGAAAATGTTGCCCAATATGGTAGTTATCAATCCTTGCGATTACAATCAAACCAAAGCAGCTACCATAGCAATTGCAAACCACCATGGACCCGTTTATTTGCGTTTCGGTCGTCCGAAGTGGCCCGTATTCATTTCAGAAGATACTCCATTTGTGATTGGAAAAGCGCTAATGTTGAGCGAAGGTACAGATGTGAGCATTTTTGCTACAGGTCATATGGTTTGGAAAGCCATTGAAGCTGGTCATATTTTAGCGGAAAAAGGAATTTCGGCTGAAGTAATTAACATACATACCATTAAGCCATTAGATGATGATGCAGTTTTAACATCTGTATTAAAAACACGTTGCGCTGTAACGGCTGAAGAGCATCAAATGAATGGAGGGTTGGGTGATTCTATTGCACAATTATTGGCTAGAAAGCAACCCACACCTATTGAAATGGTGGCAGTAAACGATTCATTTGGAGAAAGTGGTAAGCCCGAAGAATTATTGGTTAAATATGGATTGGATACCGCGAATATTGTAGAAGCGGCTGAAAAAGCGATTGCGAGAAAAAACAATTGATAAAATAGTTAATTCATTTGCAGTTTACCCAAATTGCGAACTGAAAATAGTCTAATAAAAATGTATAAATAACCGCGGCGGTTCTGAACAACAGTCGCGGTTATGTGTTTATTGAGGAATGAATACGAAGGAAATACTATCCCGGGTAGAAAAGTCGGAGCCGGTTGTAGAATTATTGGATTTTTTATCATCCAAGCAACCAGTTTATGTTCAAGGGATTTGTGGCTCCGGTGGTGCCTTGATTTCTGCAGTTACATTTGCAAATAACCAACAACCTCAACTGATCGTACTTCCCAATAAAGAGGAAGCTCAATATTTTAAAAGCGATTTAGAAAATCTTCTAACGGGACAAAATATCTTTTTCTTACCCGATTCATTTATAAAGTCGTTTCAATCCAACCGCGAAAATGCGATGGGCGTTCAAGAACGTATTGAAACACTGAATATCTTGAGAAAAAATCCCCGCCGCATCGTTGTTACCTATCTAGAAGCAATTACTGAATTAGTCGTTCAAAAAACGGCTCTAGAAAGCAATTCTTTCGATATAGCTACAGGTCAAAATTTAGATGTGGACTTCCTTTCGGAGTTCTTATATGAAAATGGTTTTGAACGAGAAGATTTCGTTTTTGAACCGGGACAATTTTCTGTAAGGGGTGGAATCATTGATTTATTTTCATTTGCTCATGAGTATCCGTTTCGTGTAGAACTGGATGGAGATATTATTGAAAGTATTCGTGCTTTTGATGTAAATACTCAGTTGTCAATCAAAGAAATGGCTCATTTTACTTTGGTTCCCAAATTAGCGGGACAAAAGGAAATAGAGGAAAAATCAACTGTGTTTAGCTACTTCCCAGAAGATACGTTATTGTTCTCCGTGGATCTGAATTTACAACTTGAAAAGTTAGCAAAAGCATGGGAAAAATCGTTGCAAGATTTTCAAACCGCCACGGATAATCGCAGTGAAAACATCCCCAAACACCCCAAAGAAATTTGGATGAGTCCCAAACAGTGGATGAATGAAGTAACCCGTTTCAAACAAATCTATTTGGGGGGTGAGCGTCCTTTAGACAAACATCATACCGTTGGATTTAGACAAGAGCCACAACCCTTGTTTAAACGAAATATGGATATGTTGAAGCAATGGTTGCGTGATAATTTGAAGTTGGGATACAATACGTTGGTATTCAGTGATAATAGCCGTCAGATTGAACGTTTGATGGTTCTAATGAAGGATGAAAATCTAGAAGAAGCGTTTTCACCGGTTTATGTGGGACTTTCATCGGGTTTTGTTGATAAAGATGTTCGTTTAGCATTGGTAACCGAACATCAATTGTTCGATAAATATTACAAACCCAAAGGTCGTCAAGTGTATTCAGGGAGTGCGTCTCTCACCTTGCGGGAATTGCGTAATCTTAAACCTGGAGATTATGTTACACACATTGATCATGGGATTGGTCGCTTTGCTGGTTTGGAAAAAATGGAAATGAATGGTGTGATGCAAGAAGTGCTTCGCATCGTTTATCGCGACAATGATTTGTTGTATGTTTCGGTAAATAGTTTGCATAAAATTTCCAAATACACAGGTAAAGATGGTACGGCACCTACCATGCATAAATTGGGTAGTCCTGCATGGGATAAGCAGAAAAAAAACACCAAGCGTAAGGTTAAAGATATAGCACGTGAGTTGATTCAACTTTATGCAAAAAGAAAACAAGAAAAAGGCTTTGCCTTTTCTCCAGATTCGTATTTACAAACAGAGTTGGAGGCTAGCTTTTTTTATGAAGATACACCCGATCAAGGTAAAGCCATAGAGCAAGTTAAACGCGATATGGAAGGCGAGCAACCTATGGATCGTTTGGTTTGTGGGGATGTGGGATTTGGTAAAACAGAAGTAGCAATACGTGCAGCTTTTAAAGCAGTTTGCGATAGCAAACAAGTAGCTGTTTTAGTACCAACAACCATCCTTGCACAACAACATTATCGTACATTTTCCAAACGCTTTGCCGGCTTCCCTGTCAAAGTGGATTATTTGAACCGTTTTAAGTCCCCAAAAGAACAAAAAACAGTTATAGAAAAATTGGCAAAAGGCCAAATTGACATTGTTATTGGAACGCATCGTTTGATCAGTTCGGATATAAAATTCAAAGATTTAGGCTTATTGATTATCGATGAAGAGCAAAAATTTGGGGTAGGAGCCAAGGAGAAGCTGAAAAATATTCGGGTGAATGTAGATACGCTCACCTTGACTGCGACTCCCATTCCTCGTACACTTCATTTTAGCTTGATGGGAGCGCGCGATTTAAGTGTTATTAATACACCGCCGCCGAATCGTCAGCCTGTTCATACCGAATTAGCTACGTTTAGTCGTGAAATTTTAGGCAAGGCGGTATTCGATGAAATCAATCGAGGAGGTCAGGTTTTCGTGGTGCATACGCGTATTAAAGACATTTTTGAATTGGCATCCATCATTACTGCTGAGGTTCCTGAAGCCAAAGTGTGCGTGGCACATGGACAAATGGAAGGTCACCAATTGGAAGATGTGATGGTTCGATTTATTGAGGGTGAGTACGATGTTTTGGTGGCCACCAGTATCATTGAAAGTGGTTTGGATATTCCCAATGCGAACACCATTATTGTGAATAATGCCCATTTGTTTGGGTTGTCGGATCTTCATCAAATGCGTGGAAGGGTAGGTCGTTCTAACATAAAAGCATATTGCTATTTACTGTCGCCTCCTTTGTCGAATCTGCCAGAAGATTCGCGTAAACGATTGCGTACATTGGAGGAGTATAGTGATTTGGGATCAGGTTTTCAAGTGGCCATGCGCGATTTAGATATTCGAGGTGCTGGAAATTTATTGGGTGCCGAACAAAGTGGATTTATTGCGGACATGGGATTTGATATGTACCATAAAATTTTGGATGAAGCGGTACAAGAGTTGAAGCAAGAGGAATTTTCTGAGTTGTACTCGGAAGAACAAACGGATGTGAAGATTGAAAGTCGCGATTGTCAGGTAGATACGTATTATGAAATTTTAATACCATCTGATTATGTGGTTCAAACTTCTGAAAGAATAAGTTTATACAGTGAATTATCCAACATCAATACCGAGTTGGGCTTGCAGAATTTTGTATCGGAGTTGAAAGACCGTTTTGGAAGACCACCGGATGCCGTGTTATCTTTAGTGGATTCCGTTCGATTAAAATGGGCCGCTAAAGAATTAGGATTAGAAAAAGTATCTCTGCTTCCAACGAAGTTGAAGTGTTTTTTTCCGGGGGATGCAAGTGCAGCAGTATATCAAAGTGAGGCTTTCAGCTTATTGATTGCGATGTTAGCACAGAATTCACAAAAATACACGGCCAAACAAACTGATAAAGCGTTCATCGTTGAAGTTCGTGGAATCACCGATGTGTTTCAAGCTTTGTATGAACTGAACCAATGGAAAGCAGTAATTTTGCCTAGTAGTCAGAATCGAGTTGCTTTGAATTGATATTCAGTAATCCAAACGACAAAAATGCCCCGACTTTTAGGAAATACACAATTCCAAATCGGGGTGGTATTATATTTGATGATCATGCATCCATTCAATAGTTCCACTCGAATTCTCTTATTTATTTTTTTATTCGGAAAAGTCAGTATGTCACAAGCACAAAAAAATCTTCCACTGTTTAATCCAGAATTGCGCTTTATTCACCATCGTGAAGATTGGAAAGGCAATCCCACGCAAAAAGGCATGTATATCAATCATGAATTTCCTCAAATGAACGGTTTTAAGGATGTGCTTAAATGGAAACGTGTGAAGAATCCATACCAAGAAATGAAAAAGTTGGATACGTTTGAAATGCCTGTTAAAGTGGATTCCGCAATATTTGATAAATCGAATGACGGAATATTTTGGTTGGGACATGCTACTTTTTTAATTCGATTTGGAGGAAAACAATTTATTACGGATCCCGTTTTTAAAAAAGCGGCCATAGTAAAGCGTCATTCAAAATTGCCCGTAAAAATCAAAGAATTGCCCGCATCAGATATTGTGCTGATGAGTCATGATCATCGAGATCATTGCGATAAAAATAGTTTACGAAAATTGCGTAAGCAAAATCCAGATATCCGCTATTTTTCGGGATTGAACATGGATAAAATCCTGAGAAAGTACTTGCGAAAAGCTACAGGACAAACGGCAGGCTGGTTTCAACAATACAACACCCAAGGACAAGGATTTGAATTGTATTTTTTACCCACCCGTCACTGGTCGAAACGTGGTTTATTTGATACCAATAAACGTTTGTGGGGCTCATTTATTTTAGTAATTGACGGCGTTACAATTTATTTCGGAGGAGATTCCGGTTATGGAAGTCACTATAAAGAAATTGCATCTTTGTTTCCAAATATTGATTATGCCATCTTGGGTATTGGTGCATACGAACCAGAGTGGTTTATGGAATCTAATCATTCCTCACCAGCGAAGTCGTATCAAGCATTTCTTGACTTGAATGCAAAACACTTTATTCCAATGCATTATGGAACATTTGATTTAAGTGATGAGCCTATCGGTTATCCTATTCAAGTGTTGGAAGACATAAAAAAAAGGGAAGGAGATTCACGTATTGTGATTCCTTCCCTTGGGGAAAATTTATTTCAATCGAACTT
>CAYPYX010000034.1:0-4352 GCA_964415065.1 uncultured Rhizobium sp. | reverse complement strand
TCATCGTTCACCGATTTCTTTTTCTTGGTATTGGATTCGTTTTTTGACGTTTTGGTAACAATTTGATTCTTGCTGTTGTTGTTAGCAACTGAGTTTTCAGTTGTTGGTGATTTTTCCATTTGATTAACTGGAGTTGCCTCTGATTTTACTGAAGTCGCCTCTGATTTTACTGTATCTTTAAGAATGGTAACTTCTTTTTTTGTTGCTTCTTCATTGCTCATTGAACCAGAATTAGGTTTTGTTACACTAGAATTAGAAGCAGAAGTAGAAGCCTTCTTTATTTTTTCCGCCGACATCACTTTGGCTAGAGAATCTTTTCTCGCTTGTTCTTGATCTAATACTTGATCCAAGTAAGCTGTATCTAAAGGTAAATTATTTAATTTTTCATCAAACAAAGCCGTATCAACGGGTTCTACTGGAGCGAAGTCTTCCGTACCCTCAATAACAGTTGCTCCTTTAATATTTGTAGGTTCTAACTCTGGAACAGGAGCGTTTTTCTCTTCTTCTGTTACCTCATTTACGGGTTTGATTTCCTCCATTTCGTCGATTTCAGGATAATTCATAGATGTCCCCAAAAATCCTAATTCACATCCGTTATTGGAAATAGCACCATATTTTCCACGACAGCTATCGCGTTTATCGGGAACCATATCATGGTCTTTGTCTTTCCAACGACCGATGTTCAAATTGAAACCAGCCATACCAGAAATATTTTGAGTTGAACCATAATTGGTAAGTGCTAAGACATCATTGATGTTCACAAATGCTTGAATAGGCCCGAGGTTTAAACTCATTCCTAAACCCACCCGTGTTGCTTTTGCATTTACTAAAGTGAAACTTCCGCGAATATCAACCCATTCACCTAGTTCCTGGTTAATGGATAGAGTGTTCATTGTTTTGTCTCCTTTAACACCATATCCAAATCCACCAATCCATTGAATTTGTGTTCTTGGGGTAATGAAATACTCTGCACTTAAAATGTAACGAGGTTTCAAATTGGTTGTGTAAGATTCTACAGAACGAGAATTTACCGAAAGTTTATCGATTAAAGAATCTGCAATTCCTTGCAGTACATCATTGTTTCCACCGCCTAATTCATCAATTTGATTGGTATCTAAGCCATTAAATGTCCAAGAAAACCCAGGCATGTTAAAATCTTGTGCTGCATTCTTCCACTTAATGTAACCCATATTTTGGATGCTACCAGAAATACGCAGTTTTTCCATTGGACGGTACATGAACCCAACTCCAAAATTGTAACCACGGTTAGAACCAAAGTCGAAATTATTTAGGTTGTTTTCAATAATCTGGTCAATATTCTCACGGTAAGAGCTATCGGTAGACAGTTTCCCAAAATCTACTCCAAACAAAGAAGCGTTTCCTTGCATTTGTCCATTCACTCCGATGGTGTAAATGCTAGAAGTTCCTGTATCAGTGGTAATACCCAAGCGAGCTTGATTCAAACCTACATGGGCAATTCCATTTAATACACCTAAGTTAGCTCCGACAGATAATTTATTGTTGATGAAACGGCCATAGGAAAATTGATTTTGGTTGTAAGCCATAAAATTGGTACCTGCAAAATCCAAATTGGCATCGCGTTCGATGTATGCACCATTTCCTAAAAACATCAACCCAAATAAATCCTTTGGAATTCGAATTGATCCTTCCATATGCACAGAAGAATTGAAGGAGAAATAGGATTTTTTTGTTCTGAATCCCGCAAAAAACAAATTCGATTGAATAGTATTGTCTAAACCTATTTGCTTTTCATCTTCATTGATTAATCGAGAAACAGTTTGAATAGCGGTTTCGTTTGAATTAAAAAATGAGTTCAAATTACCACCGGTTAAGTCCAAACCGGAAGAAAAATAGCCCAATCCTAAACTGAACCGATATTGTGGCAGAAATGCAGGATTAATGGTATGAGATTGTGGTAAATGTCGGTTGTTATATTCAAAAAAGTTTTGGGCCCGAAGAGCTTGATTTGTATTCAATCCAGCGATTAAACATCCCCCGAAAATAAGTAAACGACGATATATAGTTTGATTTGTAATGAGTCTCATGGTGTAAATTAAAATTGTTTGTTATACTTAGCTCGTAAAGCAATAGAGACATCCAAGGTGCAATCTGTGTAGATAGATACGGGGGTGTTTCCGTTGTTATAGGTATCGAATTTGGTTTTAAATACGATATACTTACATCTGTCTGCATCCAATTTTTGCAAAGTTTGCTTTTGCAACAGGAAGGTTGACAAGTTTTCAGATGGAGTTACAACCTTACCGTTACTATTGGCTATTCCACTAACAAGCAATGTTACATCCTTCAAGGAATCAATGGGGTTATACAACGAATCGGTGAAAACTAAATCCAGCGAACCACCCATTGGGAATCCGTTTTTAGTTTTAATTTTTAGTTCTACAAAATCAAAATCGGTTAAACCTCTTAAACTGCTTCCCACGTCAGAAGTGTCTTTATAAGTGAAATTCTTAGCTGTAAGCGTCATTGGGATATTGGCTTCGAAGCCGACAGAAAAACTACTTTGATTGGTTATGTGGTTATCGTAAGTGCCCGTAAAGCCATTTGGATTCATGGTTGCAGTACCTTTTAAATCAAAGCTAGCGGCAGGCATAGCAAGAGCATTGACTATGTTGGAGTTGGTTTTGTCGACTGTATAATCTAAAGTTTTGGTTACACCACGTTCTGCGATACTTGGGAATGGGAAATTTAAATCAGGAGCGTTCAAGTTTAACGTATTTCCCTCTTTATCTTTTGCAATGATGTCGAATTTCACCGTTACTGGAATCCCTGCTGAATTTTTTACTTTGATAATCATGCTGGGGTTTTCCAAACGCAATCCCTTTCCTAATTCTGCCAATTGAGAAACATCTAAACCATTGATATTGAAATCGTAAGAACGGGTTCCTAAAAATCCATCTACATAATTAAATTTCGCAGGACTCGCATCAAAGTTTAACTGTACATAATTAGATGAATCAAACTCAACCATCCCAACGCTGGGTTGGATTTTGGTTACTAAATTTAATCTGAGAATGTTATGGTCTTTATTGGCATCAGCACCTAAGAATACCGAGGTATTCGATAAATCAACTTCAGTTGTATTTTGTCCAGTAGGAGCAGAAATATCAATTTTCGGAAGAGCAACACCGGATTTTTTGGCATCCGGTAGAACTACTTCTAAGTCGATTTGAGTATTAATTGTTGAAGTAGTTGTAAGAGGCAATTTGGCAAATGCCATTTCAACATTTCTAAACCTTGAATTCAAGGAAGAATTGGTTAAATCAATAGAAAGTGATTCAACTGGCAAAGTTTGAGCTGGGATTTTTGCTTTTCCTCCGATGCACTTAACTCTCGAGTATTGAACATCAACATCAATTCGATCGTTCAAATTAATAAGCACAGAGTCATTGGATTTTTCAATTTGAATGGAAGGCACTACAAACCCAAGGTTATTGCTCAACTGTTTATTCGCAATATTTATACTATCTTTTACCGTTGCAAACGGAGCAATATTCAACATAGTTGCAGAACCTATCAAAGTTTGCGTAGGTTTGTTATCAAACAAACTTACTTCGATTTTAGAAATAGTTGAAGGTAATTTATTGGTTATTTTAAACACCAAAAAACCGCTAGAAATTTTCAGATACTCATATTCCGTACTTTCAGCGATATTGGTGAGACTGGCTAAATCACCATTTATTTCTGGGAAAGTATCTTTTGAACCATCTCTACTTTGGATGTATTGCTTAATAGTATCATTCAGTCCACCAATCAAATCATTCAAGGTAACAAATGCATTCTCTGTAATGTTATTGATAGATAACTCCCCAATACTTAATTTGGTGAAGTTGCTGCCCAATTTCATTTCGTTCATTACGGTATCCGCCTGAATGGATAATACATCGTCTTGTTTGACCGACAAACGAATTAATCCATCTGGGTCGTATTGAATAAAGCTATCTTGCTTTAAGATATCCGTGATTCTTACTTTGGCATTTGCCAACGGAGTTAAAACTTCTGGATTAATTTTAGGATCGTTAAACTTTCCAAAATCAACCTCGTTTTTTTTACATTGCCAGTTCCCAAAAAGGAAGGTTGCAACCGATAAATAAAGTAGAGATTTCTTCATTGAATTTAATTAGGTAGATTTTACTTAGCTCAGAGCTTGTTAGATGAAGGGGAATTTCAACCCATCGTTAATTGTACAAAAAAATAAAGCAAAAAAGAGTAAATCACCGTCAATTACACTCTGCAAAATAACCAATAAAAATTAATAAATCCCATCATTCTTTAATTAAAAAACCATTATTTTTGGTGAATAAACCTCAATT
>CAYPYX010000033.1:0-23843 GCA_964415065.1 uncultured Rhizobium sp. | reverse complement strand
ATATGTGAAACCTTTTTGTATTGATAGAAGATTTCAGAATTGAAATCCTGAGCCACTATGGATTGCAATTGCAAAAAAAATGCAATCAAAAATGTCAACTTTTTGAGTGAAAATCTTGAAATCATGATATTATTCTTCAGGTAAGATTTCAATCATATAGGTTGCAAATTTCCCCTTGCCTACTAAACGACCACTTTGCACTTCTAATAATTGATTGGTTTTAAATTTGTTTAAGTCTTTTTGATTTAATGAAAATCGTTCATTGGAGTATCTAGCAAGCAATACTGGATGTTGAATCGTATTGGAATTCTCATCTGTTATAGATTCATCTATCCACATTTGCATTTCTTTTAGTGTATTATTAGTAGGATTGAAGGAGATAAGTACTTTTTTCCATTGTTCAAATCGCGGCTGATAACTGATCGTAAACAAGCTATCATTTAGTTTTTGAAGTACAGGTATACCTATTGCAAAGCGTTGAATGGAATCCAATAATTGAGGACTTAGCACTGAATTTGAAAGTGGCAACATACTATCTCTGCGTGCAATAAATATGGTTCTATCTTCATCGCTGATAAGTACATTGTACTCATCATTAATTATTGTTTCACTATCGTATGATTTAATAAATTGATTATGTTGATTAAAACACATCAGTCCTGTAAATCGATCTACCACGATTGATGGATTTATTTCGTCTTTAAGTTCATAATCAATTTCTACATAGTATTCATTTAAATTGCTATACTTTCGGGCTAGATTCCTCAGATATTTGAAGGCCTCTGAATCTGTTTGAGTTTGATTTTTTTTGTTAACAGAAATTTTAATGGTTTTATTACTTTCTGACCAAAAAGCATAAATAACTCCACTTACAAATAGTGCAACGAAAATCAAGCCGGTTTTAGGGATTTTTTTCATTTGAATTTCTGTTAATTGGTTTTCTGCAATCCTTTTCTGTTTTCTTTTACTGTCATAATTCCACGAACTGTTTCTTTTTTAATTCTTACCAAGTTACCTTCTGCATCATACTCAAAGAAAGTTGTATAATTATTTTCGTCTAACTCGGCCATTACCTTCATTAAAATTGGATTATAAACATGGCCCTTCATTTGACTGTTAAATGGTTGTATTCGTATATCATCAAATCCAGATTTATGAGAACTACTTTGATTGATTAGCGTTACACGAATGCTATCTGAGTTAGCCGGAATTGTAAAAGTGCCATCCACTTTTTGCCATCCTTCTATGATCAAACCGTTAGCTGTGAAATTTTGATTTAAACTTACTGTTCCCGCATTATATGTTTTTACATTTATTACAGCATTCTGAAATGTAGAAACAGCGTTCTTATTAGAAATATCTTCAGTAACCCAAGCAGAAATTATGTATCGTTTACTCGTGTTTGGTGCAAATAGTGGAACCATATTTTTTATCTCATTAACTCTGAATAATCCAGTATCTGCCACTGATACTTTTTGATAAATTGTGGTGTCTATAATTCGAGTAAGCGAATGATTAACATTTGGTTTTAATACGATACTGTGTAATCCACTATGAGCAGTGTCTTTTCTGATGTATACATCCTGTGAAGGATTATTAAAGTTTTGATATTTGGATCGACCTCTGCTTAGATATTTCCATTCTGAATTAGCCTGCATACCTGATCTGAAATCAAAATGCCCTTGTATTTCACAATTGCCAATCAAGTAATTATAATCTTCAAAATTATCAAATGCGATTTCACGGTATTGAGCATTGTTGGCTTCGGCTACTACCAAAGAATTATCGTAACCAATTAATTGTGCTTTGTATATTCCTAATGCATCTTTTTCTTCTAACCCATTTCCATTGGCGGAATACAGGGTAATAGTATTAGAGTTCACCCAATGTTTATTTAGTTTACCAGTTGATTTCAAACCTGTTGAGTGAAACGTCCAAAATGGTACGTAATTTTCGATCAATCCATCTTTTCTAATGTCAGTAGAATCTTTGGCATATTTATACTTTCGTTTCCCTACAAATGCCCATGTGTTTTTAGGACGCCAAATTCCTCGAACACCATTCACATAAGGATTTACTATACTACCTAATGTAGGTTGACAATTCAGAACCTCCTTACATTTTATTAATCTTCCAAAACAATCAATGGGAATATCAAAACCTGTTGAATCACCGTCTTGATCATAAACCCATGCACTATTCACTCGATTGAATTCATTGTATATTACACGACAGCGAACAATGGAATCAATATTGGACCAATCGCCTCCTCCCATTAAGAAATCACAGGTATTTACATATGTCCAAGGTTGATTGGTGTCACAACGAAATCGAAGTTGGAAAGCAAAATTGCTCGAATTATATTCCGAAGATTGGCCAATAAAATACTCTTTAATACAACCCGAAGGAACTTGATTCAAATAAAAAGAATCAAAGTAATTTTTCAGTGAGCTTGTGTCAAACCAGTTTAAGTCTTGCAAGTTCAATGGATTTGAAGCTCCTAAACCTTGTAGTTCATATAATAAACGAATATTGGAATCTTGAGTAATTGATTTCTTTAAAAAAGCAGCGGCTAATACAAATTGTGAACCTGGATCTATGGTGTCACAAATTCGATCGAATTTCGCGAATGAGTTGATGGTTGTTTGCCAATTCTCACTAAACTCCATTGCAGTAGTATTAACAATTTTATCATCAAGGTTCACTTTTCCATTAACAAGATTCATAGGATTTGCCATGAGTGTAACATTCCCAACATTTGCGGTCAACATATTTCTGTTACCACTTCGAATGACTCTCACATCATATTTACCGTTGGGAATAGTCAATCCACTTCTGTCAATTAATTTAATTTTATTGCCACCTGACTTTAATACCCAAGCTCTGGTAAATTCATTAACTGTATTGGTCAATAGTAACTCATCTCCAGGTATAAAATTGGAGCTATTATTTACCGAACACATACCATTATTTCCAACTAAACAATTGTATTCAGCATAATCAATATTTTTATACGCTCCACCCATTCGATTGTAAGCTAAATGAGCCGGATATTGAAAATTATAAATTGGATCTTCAAACTCGTTCTTGGTTCTAGTCAATAAAACAGTACCTGTTTCTTTATCCCATAAGAGATTTTTTACTACAATTGAACTTCCATAATCATAGGTGGTTACTTCATCAACAATACCATATCGTTGTATCACTTTACAAGAAACTACAGATTGTAACAATTGAGTTTGTCTCTTAAATGAAGGAATAATGTGAGGAAAAATAAATGTCCATGATTGATCAAATCCCAATTTCGCGCCACTTCTCCAATTTGTGGAATAACTTTCCCGAACATCAAAATCCACATCATAATCCATTGATAATTCAGCGTTTACTATAGTTCCAGAGTCAGTTAATAAATCCACATGATTATCAAGTATTTGTGGATCGGTTTTGCTCGTTAGATATTTATAATGTGTGCCACTGATTATATTGATACCCGAACCTTCTACTTCCCCAAAATTTTTCACACTTTTAACTTTTCCATGCATGTCATTTAAATGCAGTACATATCCTTGAGAAACCCCATACTTATCTTTGTATACAGGTGAAAACAGACTTTTAAGGAATTTGGAGTTCGGTGTGCCATTAGTTAATTGTTGCAGTTCAGAAAACCGTTCAATTACTGGAAAATCTTTAGCCGTATAATACTCATTCAAAGTATAACCCGTGCTACTTCTAGGGGAACTATTATTCCCTATACTTGTTACCTTCACCGCAGAATATCCTACGGTTGCAGGTGGATACAGAGATTCCAAATTGGGGTTATTTTGATTAATTCGCTTATCAGGACCTATGAGTACTTTTTCTACATAATAATTGGGTTTATGATGTGGATTTTGATCACCACCCATAAATGGCTCCCATGAAGCGACACCACTCGATATTGTTTTTCCATCTTGATCTTTTGTAGAGTATTCAAACTTTTGACCATATTGACCATTGGCTTGACCAGAGTACATATTTTGCCAATTATCGTTTATAAATAACTTTCGCACACGTACACCACCGCCTTTTTTGAATTGATTATGGTGGTATAATCTGATATATGAATGTAACGGTTGAAATCTGCTTGCAATTTTTCTCCATTTTAAGTTCTCATAAGGTCCTGTTACAATATTCAAGGTAGTTCCAACTGAGTTCAATAATCCCATAAATGCATTTTCATTTCTCCCCATCGGAGCCGAACCAGGAAAAATTATTGGACCAAGATTGTCGAGTGCGAATTGCCAAGCATTTTTTGAGATGGGATGTGCTTTAGTTAATCCAATATCTCCCTGAGAAGTTTCGGCAAGTTCAACCCAAATTAAATTCTCAGATAAACCCACATGTGGTTTGGCGTTTTCGAACTTAACTGAATCAAAACCATTTACATATTCCCATGCCGTATTATTTGGTTTAGCATTCGGATTCATATTTACCTTAACTCGGTAATACAAATCTTTCAGAAAATGATTATTTTCATCTTTAAATAGCAAATCTGTTGCTTCAGTACTGTTTGTTATTTTTGCCAGATCTGGGTTTTTAAAATAGATAAATGTATTTCTTTTACCATTTCCATAAAGTTTGTCCAAATCGTTTTTCAATCCCGTCGAATCAGATGCCATACCTTCAATCATCAGCATTGACATCGCTTTTTGATCTTGTACGTAAGCATAATCATCTGATTCATACTCAATATTTATCTCACCTCCACTGGGCAATTTTACTTTATTCAAACACCATGATGAGGCTTGTTGATTTATAACAGAAGTATCAGCTAAGGGATCTATATAAGGAAATTCTCTGTTGGGTACACCACGCGTATTTGTTTTAAAATTCCCCCAACAATCAAAATTTGCTAGACCATAATCCGGATTTGTACTTGTGTATTGAAATTTGTACGGGCTTAGTTGACCTCTATTGTTTTTACCATAAGTAAAATAAATTTCCTTTAGAGTCAATTTCCCTGGGCCGGTCCCAGTTGAAATTTGAAAATTTTTGTTGTTAGGAATGTTTTTACATAATTCGTAACTGTATTTAAAAACAACTGTTTTTACAGGAGTTGCATTTGATCCGTTCTTTAATAAATCGAGTTTGCTATATAAAATAATTGAATCCAATTTCATCATTCTCGATGAAACTGTAGAATCCATTCCTCCACTTGAGTCTTTCACGCCCAAACCATCATTCCGTTGAGAAACTTTGAAAATAGCAACATGTGTCTTAGATTCAATACTGTGTAAATACCACAATTCTTTTTCACCATAAACATAGGATCCTTTATCATCTAAATTATCAGACAACAAACCGCTATTTAATCGCGCTTTGTTATTTTCATATGGCGCTCTCCATTTGTAATTTTCAGATGATAAATTGTAATTAAACTTAATCGCATTCCCTAAATCATCGTTTGTAATTCCGTCACCCAAAACATCTACATAATCTGGACTAAGAACTCCCGTTAATAAATAAGAATGAGCAAATGCGGGTGTTATAGTAGACTGAAAGAAATTATCTGAACCCCGTGTATTGCCTGTTTGGTCATCCGTACCTGGGAGATAATCAACCATTTCTTTTTCAGGGTATTTTTGATTTTCGTGAGTAGAGGCTAAATTTACTCCATTTGCTTTGGTAACATTGAAAACAACTTCCTTTTGATACTTATTAATTTGGGGAAGACCATAAACATAACGTGAACCATCTGCATTAGTTTGAGTAATCTCCCCCATATGATGAGCTTTAGGGGATTTTTTACCCGTTCCAAAATATCCACGAACAGAAACGCCCGTGCCATGTTCCCAGAATTGCTTTGTGTAACTATTCCTACTTGTTTCCAAACCCATACCACTTTGGGTTTCTTTGTTAGTTAGAAAACTAAATGTTGAATTACGAGAAACTCTTTTTGAATTTTTGTACTGTGGAAGACTAGTTTTTGAACGACTATTTTTAAATTTAGATACATTAATTTTTGAGAATTTAGTACCTGAGGAATAATTATCCTGTAATTTTTCCAACTCAATATATGAAACCAAATTTGAACCATATGCCTCGAATCTATTTGCATCATTTGGTCCTCCATCTGCCGCAGCTTTAATAAATACATCTTCAAAATTCTCACCAGCAGACTTCGAATAAAAATGTTCAAACAATTCATTTTCATCAAACCAACCACCTGACTGAGAATAAGCACCACTAATTTTAACAGGCAAACCATAATGTAAATTCGCACCAATACCCCATTCAAAACCTATATCCGTTTGATTAATGGAGTTTTTACTTGTTGAATTCGTAACCTTAGGATCAAAATATATACTGGCGCCATTTCTATGTGCTCTGTACGAACCACCTGTACCCTGACCTTGTATTGATAACACATCGTAAGTACCGGTAGAAACAGGCATATTGGTAACTTTGCTATTAAAACTTCCATCATTAATACGATTAAAATCTAGCATCAAATTCTTATCGCTTTTCAACTTTGATTTCTCCGTATTTTTAATTTTCCTCTGATCATGAATATAACCAAAAGCCTTATATATCATTTTAGATCTATCTAATCTCTGCTCGCTAATTGAACCGTTAAGCGTAATATTACCATGTCGTCCTGTTATTTCCGAACCTAAAGTAATTTGCATTCCATATCCACTATTTTTCATTGAAAATTGGAAGTTGGGTGTAAATGATGATAATCCTATTGCCGTATTACTTGATCTTCCATAGGTTCCTGAAAAACGTTTTGAATTCCCAACATGGTTGTACGCACCCGATATACTCATAGATTTTAAACCATTCAACGAATTATATCCTAAACCAATCGAACCCACCCAACCACTTTTATCTGATTCGTTTAAATGGTTTCCGAACACAACTGAAGCATTCCAAGAAGAACCAGATTGAGAATTGATACCTAATCCGATTGGAATATGCACATAATTATTCTGTTTTAAGGCAGTATAACCTGCTGACAAATCAATTCCCATACCTCTATAGCTATTGTATACAACACCCAAATCCATCTCCCAACGACTGAGAATTGATAGTTTCTTTAAACGGGGATCTTTTGATTTCCGATCTTTAATTAACTGTTTGCTTTCTTTTGTAGAGATCCCAAAAACTTGTAAATCTGTGCCTATGCCTAAAGTCCTCGTTAAGTTGGGCTTCATGTTAAATTCTTTTATTACAGAATCGCCATTAAAATCATCAGGTATTCCTCGAACATTTCTTGTAATATTTCCTACATTAATATTCCAACCTAATCCAACCCAACTTGCCTCTTGCTCCATTCCAATTCCAGCATGATAAGAAATGTTAACCGGATAACCACCCGCATCAATTAGTGGAATGTTATAATTAAAATCTCCGGTAAATAAGTCAACCATTTGAGTCGTATTTACAGGTTCAAAACTATCTACTTCTGGCTGTGATGGACCGCCAGTTAAAGCATAAGAAATACTCGGCGCAAATATTTCAATTAATATATTACAAGCCAAAAACATGGCAATTCTGCGCCTGATAATATTTTCTCTAAGCATAATTAATTTTCGATTAATTGTGGGATATCACTATTAAATTTATCAAAAGAAAAAGTTACTTTCCCTAAGTTAAATTGCTGATCATCGTATACTAATACAGTCGAATTGTATTTGATTTTTCTGGGTACTTCAAATACTAGATTTACAATAGAATAATTGGCAATATTATAATATCGCTCAAAATGATAAAGCACAGGAGGGAACGTATCCTTATCGTGAATAAGCAAAAAATCCCCCTTTGCACTCTCAATAAAATAATTTAGACGCTCCTGGAATTCTTTAGAATTACTTTTCCCAAACAACCCTTCTTCTCCTGCATTTTGATAGAACTTAACTGTAGCATGAATATTCTTAGTAGAACTGGTATTTCTTTGTCTATTCTCTAGCGCGACATAATACTCTTCAGGTAAGACTCTCGCATCTATTTTATATTGATTAAATTCTTTGGTAATAGTCAAATTCGAATTACACCATTGTATAAATTTCTCTTTTTCTAGTTTACTTGATTCACAAGAAACTAGTAGCGTTAAAAGTAATAGTACTAGGATTCGCATTTTACTTTCCTGAATATTTCTTATTGACAAACACAATCACTTCTTTAGTTTTATCGTACTTTTCATCAGCATACAATAAATTACCACTTCCGTTTGCACCTAAAATAAATTGAACATTATTCAGAGCAGCGTACTCCTTTACATATTGATTTAATTGCGTAACTACTTGATCATTGAACTTGGCGGATACTTCATTGTTTTTTTCCTCCATTTCCTCACTCAGTTCCTTAAAATCAATTAATTTATATTTATAAGTATCCATCAATTTATTATCTCCTGTACGAATTTTATTTTCTATAACTTTTAATTCTAGTTCTAGACTGTCCATCAATTCTTTTCGCTTTGTTGTAATTGATTGATAATCACGCTCAAGCTCCTTTGTCATCTTAAATTCTTTAACCAACATTTGATTATCAATAAAGTATATTTTTGTCTCAGAAAATATTAAATAAACTATAAAGGTTATCAATACGAAAAAACTAATTAAAATGACAATTAAATTAGGCCTTACTTTGCTTATAATGTTCATGATTATTTACTTAAAAATTGATACGCAACTACATACTTGTTATTCTTTTCAATCACGGTTAATTCTAGAATATCTCCATCTTTAATGCGAGTATTGTCAGTAACATCTAATTGATAATAATTTTCACCAGAAATACCAGTATATTCGACTCTCTTAATGGGTATTTGTTTATTGTTTTTAATTAGTTTGACATCACAGGTTAGCTGAAAACTTGATTTTCTGCTGCTGTATTTAAATCGGATTAAACCTGTGGTTTTAAATATTGTTTGAGCATCCTGTTTTTGAATTTCAAGATAAGATACTGGTTCAGGTATTTCCTTTTTATTTGTATCTTTTTTCAATTCATACTGCCAAATCTCACTTTGTGCCACTTGGACTCCAGATAGTATTCCATCAACTTTCCAACAATGTACCACACCCGTATCTAAGCTTTCCATTTCAATTGGATAATTCATAAAATTCTGTGTTAATCCTATCTCTTTATATAAAGGTGGATTTTGAAAAACTGCTTCTTCACATTTCTGATTTGGATTAAGCTTGAATATAGTAACTGTATAACTAAAATCGGGAACTGCAGCTAACGGCTGAGGTGCAATCCAGTAATAACTGGGTCTTATTGTTTCAATATTTGCGTGATCTTCTGGAAACGATAGAATTAACGGATTGGGCGGGTCTATAGTAATATCGGAACATTCTGGTAATTCAAGGAATAATGGATTTTGACCATTCTTATTACAATTACTTTCAGCGCATTTCAATGCATAACATACTTTATAAATACCTGATGGAAGCGTTCCAAACATCATTTCATATTCGCCAAATCCATTTACTCGATAATCTAATTGCTCTACTTGTCCATTTATTAAGTTAAAGCCATGTGTTATCTCAAAGTCCGTACTTTTTAATCTTATTATAGATCTACCACGGGAATCAAATATCTCAGCTTCTAAAAAAACTTTTAAAGTTTCAGTGAAATTGCAGTAAATATTAACATTCACCAATTCTTGGGTGCTTATTCTTGAGCTCATAATCACACGAGGAGTTAATGTGTAACTTTGTTGTGCAATGAGCTTCGAGTTAAAACAACCCAAACACATGAGGAAGAGGTATAATTTATATTTCATCGGCTTTTTTTATCACATGCCCCGTGAATATATACCTACATTCTACTTATAAAAAAATCCACCAAAACACTATATAATCAATATTGACTATGAAACTTAATTACCATAGTTAATTTTGACTATTTTTTAAAGAAATGTGGAATTTTCTAGAATTTAAAAGTCAATTCATATTGTAATAGGAATTATACTTGTTCAACCAACAACATAATTCTATTTCGATGAAAACGCGTGTTTTAAATTATATAATAGTATTTTTAAAGCACTTCGCGTCAAAAAAAAATGCATTCATAATCGTTTTACTTTTAACCAAACAATATGTTGTATATGCTCAAAATAAATATTTTAATTTCACAAACGATTCTTTAAAAAATTATTGGTTAGAATATGTACCAGAATTAACTGGGAATATAGTACTTGAATCGAAATATACTAATTTCCAAAGTCCTCAAACGTTTTCAGAACGACAGTATTTAAGAATTTCTACTAATCAAAAATTGGATGTACAAGGCATTCGTTTTGGAGTAACTGGATTTTATACAACTGAAAACCCGTCTCTTTATAATTCAAATTATCTAAAATTCTATTTTGATAAACCCAATTTGGATGAATTAATAAGAAAACAAAAAAATAAGCTTGTAACAGAAACCAAACAAAATTTACAAGATATAAAATATAAGCAATCTAAATCATTAAAAGAAAATGATCTTATAGAAAAACAAAAGACTAATTTACTTAACAAAATTGAAGAGAGAAAATCAGAGTTAAAGAATGAATTGGTAATACAATTGGATTCCATTGAACCCAAAGATACCTTTTGTTTGAAATATGGAGTAGATAAACAACATTTAGCTAAGTATCAAGATAAGCAAGATAGTTTAACAGATCTTCAGTTGCGTAAACTCTATTCAGCCTTAAATGAAATTAAAAATAAACAAAAACAAGTGGATAGTATTAATAATGTTTTGAAAAATCAATACAAATTGGATTCTTTGAAGTTAGAAGATTATAAATACTCTCAGTTAAAAAATACAGAAATAAATAGCATAAATAAATCAGACTTGAACAACAAGTTAAATAATTTGCAAAAAGTCTTCTCAAAAGTAGAAAAGCTCGAAATTGGAAATGCCAATCCTTTTATAGATCCTCTATCCGTTTATGGCTTGCCAATAAGAGGTGTATTTAACTCATTTAATCTTAGCAAAATAAAAATTGATTGGACTCTGGGTTTAATGCCATCCATAGGAATCGTAAAATTCGATAGAAACAATACTTTATTTACACGCAATTTGAGCGCCATTAAAATTGAGAAAAAAATCAAGAATTTTAATCTAAATTCCTTCGGTCATTTCATTTGGGATAATTCCAATGGCAGTGAATTAATCAAGTATAAGAATGGCATTTGGGGCATAGGTTCATACGGAGCAATTACTAAAACTACAAACATTGTATCCTCAGTGGCTGTATCAAATTTTTCTATTAGTCAAATTATTCTCAGTGAAAGGCGCACTATTTCCACAAAGGATATACCCAGTCAGCGATTCATTGACAAATTAGCATATAGTTTCTTAATAAGCCAAAACATATATAAAAATGCACTTGTATTTGAGTTAAAATCACAGCGAAATGGAGCAGTTTTTCGTAATTTGGGAAACCCTTTTATTCGCAATCAATATCTTGAAAACTCTTTGAAAATAAAGGTAGTTGGATTTGAAAGTCAACTATTAGGAACTATTTTTTATAAAGAATACTCAAGTTTATCTCTTCCAACCTCGAGTAATCAATACTCATTTCAGAATAAAGGCTATGGAATTTCATTGCAATCCAAATTCAAACGAAAAGAACTACCGAACATGGTAATTTCTTATTCTCCATTTGAGCAAGGCAATAATCACCCTGATACATTACTTAGAGTCAATAGTCGAAGCAATTTGTTTAATACCGGAATTTTTTGGAATTGGGCAAATAAAACAACTCGATTATCGATACAATCCTATTACTCTCAAAGTCAACTTTTAATTAGCGATACAATTATTAATAACTTTCAATCTTTTAATTTCCAGTTTAATATTTCCCATAAAAAAGGTTTACAATCAACAATGATGGCTAACTCAACTTTTACAACACCAGGTATCGATAGTTTGCAAATGAAGGGATGCCAAATCAATTTAGGTAAAACAAGTCCTCTATATCAATGGTGGATTTCGGGAAAGTATTTTCTACAACAAAATGGAGCATTTAGACGAGGTACACAAATATCAGTATCATCAAAATTATCCCGAAAAACAAGAACTACACTAGCAGTTGGCTTCGATGAATATTATAAAGTATGGGGGCTCCAATATCTTCAACCAGCATTCACTGCAAATGTCAAGCTAAATATTAGTATTTAATTTCCTATATCTTTGTTTATACCATCAGTTGTTTTTAACAATGTGGATTCACAAAATGGCATCTCTGGAGGCCATGCATGATATGACGCAATTAATTGCTCAAAATTACATTGGTTTTTAAAGAGCATTTGTCTTCTATGATTCCTTAATGTATTTTCATTTAACCCATATTTCTGAACTATTTGCTTGAAAGACAAACCTTCGGCAAAACAATGTAATAAATGCGTCTCAGTTTTTGTTAAAATTAGTTTTTTAGGAATTAATCGATCAGTCGATTCGTTTAAATTTGTTTGTATCAACTTAGAAAAATAGGTTCTTCCTCTTATAATTTCATTTACAGCATTTTCTAACTCTTCAGCGGGATCCATTTTCGAAACAAATCCTTGAACTTCATATTTTAAAGCTTCTTGAATATAAATACGGCTATCGCACATACTAAAAACTAGACAAGGTATTTTATATGATTTAGCCATTTCTAGAACCCTAAAAATTTTACAACCATTTGCAAATTGCAAATCGCTAATTACCAGTTCAAAGCGTGAATTCGAACTTTGAAATTTCTCTAATTGAAGTTCTGCCTCTCTATAGTTTAGACAGTAAATTACTTCTGCATTTTTGATTCCAAATAGAATATCATTTATTGCAGATTTTAAGAATATTTGGTCTTCTACTACTAAAATTTTCATAGATCAAGCAATTAAATGATTCGGAAAACTGAGCATAATTTGTTTCTGTCTAACACCATCGCCAGGTAAATACTCCAATTTACCCTGAATGAGATTTAACCTTTGTTGTATAGATATTAGTCCTCTTCCACTTTTATTTTTCTCGGTTGCCTCGACCCAATTATCTACAAAAATATCGTAACACAAAACCAAATCCACATTACCTTCATTTTGTAAAATATCGATATAAATATTCTTAGCACTATTGTGCTTGATTATATTGGTGATTAGTTCTTGTAAAATCCTATAAGCTTGCAAACAGATGGAATCAGGAAGAATTATCTGCTCATCCAATTTATCAAAGTGCAATGTGCATATTTTAGATGAAAACTTCTCCGTCAAACATGAAATTGCAAAAATCAGATTGCCTTCCTTAACTTCTAATGGATCATTATCCTCTATTATGTCGTTTAGTTTTTTACCCAAATTAGTAACGGTCTGATCTAAATCAACCAATTCTTGTAAAATATTGTTGCCTTGGCGGTAATTAAAAGCTATGGATTTAATTTTAGTTTTGATTTCTAAAATTAAATAATTGCCAGAATCATGTAAATCATTTGCGATTTGTCGTCTTAATTGATCAGAATAATTAATTTGTTCTTCTAAATTAAATCTTAATTCATCTTTTAAAATTTTCATATATTTAAAATAATATTTATGTTTTTCGTTTGGAAAGCATAAATTGATTAAATCAAGAATGAATTAAATAAGATCCGAAATTGTATATCAAGTCAATTTCAATCAATTGAACTTCGTTCTCAATTATACGAATATTTTTTAATCAAAGCATATAGTACTTTTTTCTCATTTTTACACCTACATGATTAGATATTAGACAACAAATTGGCATTATTGTTATCAATAAAAATCCTTATACACTAAATATCATCATTTTAATAAAACGAAGCCAAAAAACACGACAATTTTCTTGAATTCTGGATTTTCTAGAAATTTAGATATTCGTTATTCAATGCCTTTTCTATAATCTTTAACTATTAGGACTATTTAATTTGTGATTAATATTAATATTATAAATTACTTTTTTAGCTTAATAATTCCATTTTTTTCGGCATTTATGACTTCAAATTTTTTTTGAATATTCTTATAATCATTTTCAATTTTATTTAGTTTCATTTCTATGGTATCAGCTTTGCGCTTACCCAAAAACATGCTTGTACAAAACAATACAATTCCCAAAAAAGCCGTAATTGCTTGCCTATTAAACCAGTTACCACTAGTTCTGCCTTTTTCTAAATTTGTTAGTCCTTTACCACCGAAAAAAATACTAAGCACAAAGAACATGAACGAAATCAATAGAATTATGTAATAATAGAATTTTACGTTCTGATTTTCCAAAATGTAAACTGTTACGGCGCTCATTACTGAAATCATAGTTAATGCTGCCTGCATCAATTGAACCGAAATAGTAGTATAAATACTTGAATTATTGTTCATTCACCCCAAATTTGGATTTGAGTAGTTTTCAGACTAGACCACATGCTATCAATTATTCTCATAATTTGATGACCGCTAACTTTCTCAGAATTGTCTATTTTTTTTGCCTGATTAATTATTTCAATTATATCAGCAATTATTGCCTCTTTAATATCTAGATTATAAACAGTGTACTCGTGTTCTGATATCATAAAATTCGACTCATTTAGATTTCCAGTTTCCCTTAACACAGGCAGTAAAACCATACAATGGAAATTTACCAATAAAAAATATCTAGCATCCGCTCGTAAAGTACCAAAAGGGTCCGATTGCACAATTTGATTTCTTATTAATCTCAACAATTCAGATTCTCGATACATTCTGGTTACTCTTGACCTCTTACCAGTTTCATGAATATAATCCATGAACAAAAGCTGGTATATATCCTCAAATTCTCTTTTCATAGTTCAATATTTTTTTGACAATATTAATGATAACCTTAACAGAAAAAATAGTTACATGTAACTATAAATAAACAATTAGACTCTTTTACTTTTGCAAAGTATGAATACAAATGAAATAACACTTACAGAAGCAGTTTTACTGACACATGCTTATCAATCTGATCCAAATTTTTTAAATCAGACAGTTGCTTTAAAATCAGAAAATAGTACCTTCCAAGAATTAATGAATCAACCTGGATGTGTCCAAATTAGAATATATCTTGCAAAGGATAATCAAAATAAATTAACTTTAGTTATGGTCGGAGTTGATCAAGATGGAAATGATATGACTTCTGGTAAAATCATGGATCGTTTTGTTCCATGCCCACATAATTGTAGCAACGACTCTCCGTTAATGCTCACAACTTGATTAAATTAGTTGTTTATTTTCTGTTTCTAATAACTGCTAGTGTACTAGCAGTTATTAGCATTTTAAAAAAAAAGTCATTAAAAGAAAATGCCACTTTTATAAGCTATGTTCTATTCGGTATATTATTTGAGACTTTATTTCTGACTATTAAACCGCATGATGGAATTTCTATTCAACTTTATTTCTCAATATTCTTCCCAGTCATTTTATCTGTTTCAATAGTTTATCGATTATTTCAAAATTTCAAAATTTCAATTATCATATACAGTATTCTTATTTTGTGTTTTTATCACAATTTAAATATTGCCGATTTTGTTTCCATTAATTTTAATATTAATATAACTTTACATCTTGCTTTGTTAGTTTATTTTATAAAAAATGGCAAACTAAAATGGTACTATTCTATTGATTCTCTAATAATCATCAACATGTATTTTATGTACATTACGAGTCTTTTATCACAAAAAGTTATTTCATGGGATAGTTCTCAGTTATTGGAGAGTTTCCATCTAACCGTTTCAATTTTCTTAATTATAACCCTTTGTTTTATCAATGTCAAACTCTGGAGATCTTCTTTTAACTGAAATATTCTATTTACTTTTTCCTGTATTTTTAATGTTGGTAACTATATTAGTCGTTTCGTACTACAGAATAAAACGACTGCATCGAGTTATGCATCGGTACAGAAGTAAAAAACTAGAAGAGTTAGAATCTGAAAGAAAACGAATTGCTAACGATTTGCATGATTTTGTTGCAAGCAAATTATTAAAAATAAAAGTAGAATTAAATGAAAGTTTAGAGTCTGCAAAGGATCCTATTATATTTAAAAACCTAACACAAGGAATCCAAGATTTAAATAAATTTCACGATGAGCTACGCTATTTAGTCGAATTTATCTATCCAAAAGAACTGCTTTCAGGAAATATAAAAACGGCTTTCCAACGTTTAGCTGAAGACATGAGCAATTCTCATACTGAAATTATTATGGATATTGAATTTGACAATCCTCTTCCTCCTGACAAACTGCATCAATTATATCGTTTGCTACAAGAAAAAATAACAAACATTATTGTTTACGAGAATCCACCGAGTATAATAATCGGCTTGTTTGAAAACTCGGAAGAACGAGAAGTATTGCTTAACTTGTCATATAACTTTAACCCAAATAATAATCGAAATAACAATAATGCTAATATTCGAAAATCAGGTAGGGGCTCGAGTATTATTCCTGAAAGACTAAAAACTCTGAAAGCCAAATCGCAAATTACAAAAACTGAAACCGCCCATAAAGAATCTATAATTTTTCCAATTTAAACCCTCATGAGAATTTTAATACTTGAAGATCATCCTAGCATTTTACTTGTATTACAACAAATAATTAAAGGTGAAATTAATCCAACAATAGAAATTATATCTTTCAATGATTCAGATAGTGCCATTAATTTTTTAAAATCAAATAAAACGGATGCAGTTATTAGTGATATTCAAATAAACAACACAAAACAAATAGATATAATCAGAGAATGTAATATCCAGAAAATACCTTGTATGGTATTTTCAAGTCATATTAATCCAACAATTATTCAACATTGTGAGAGCTTTAATACCAATGTGATAGTATCAAAATCATCAACTGTTGAAGAATTAAAATTGGGTATAAGAAAATTATTGGCCAAAGAAATTTATAGATGTTCTTTAAGTAATCAGGTTTCTCAAAGAAAAAGTCGTATTTCAGAGTTTACACCTAAAGTTGATTTTTCAGCAGCAGAAGAATTTGTTATTCTTGCTCAAATAGAAGGTAAATCAACCATAGAACTATCCAAAGAAACGAGAAAATCCAAATACACAATCCGAAATCAAAGAATGAGTTTGATTGAAAAAAATGGGTGTACCATGGAAGAAATAGTTCGCAGATATCTTTTTTGGCATACAAATGGGTGATTTTTTTAGTTACAAGTAACTAAAAAATTAAATTACTCTCAATGTACCTTCGTACAATGACGAATTATAAAAATTGCAATGGATCAGTTCCATTAAACTGCAAGTGTAAAAGTGCATTAAAACATTGGGAAAATAACACAAATAATAACGCTAAGGATTGCTCTGTTTACGGCTGTACAAACCGAGCAACAGTGGGTGGTCATGTGATTAAATGCCACGGGAACGCCTTTAAAAATCAGTATATTATTCCATTATGTTCGACACACAATAACACTAATTTTAAAGATTGTTTTAGAATAAATACGCATATTGATCCAATTCCAGTTGGTTCAACCCCAAAATGTAAAAACTAAAGTCAATAAAAAGAATGTAGTTGAAAATATTTCGAGTAATACAGAAAGAAAAAATCCTGCATTTTTCCCATATTAACGTAGTTGAAAAAACTTGGAATGAATTTGCTTCTAGAAGAACTGAAAAACGAATTAAAAAGAAACTACCAGACAACAGTATATTTATTTTAAGGGCTTGTGATAAACAAAATAGAAACTTTCGTTTAAAAGCCACAACTTGAGTTAATTTAACAAAATGATGCGATCCAACCAAATATTACAGATAAGAAAAGCATTAAATGAAAAAAATAGATCTACATACACATACAATTTCGACAAACAGGAGCCTTTCAAGAATCCGTGAATTTTTACCAATTTTAGTAATGTTTTTTTGGTTAACTTGCTGAAAACATACCGCTATGCACATCCCCCGAAACCCAAACCTATACAATTTAACCAACCTTTTGGGCTATGAATTGTCAAAGGTAATGGCACCTAATTCCCCAATCACCACAACATGCGGTTTTAATTTTTCGGGGTCGGTTATGGCTAAAGATGCATTCGGATATAGTGTAACCAATTATAACGATTCTACTAACACCTTTTTTGGCGATTACACGTCGATAGAATTGTCATTATTTTTAGGGAACATTTGCAATTCTCGTTTAATCAACACCTCGAGAAATATCTATAACGCCAGCATCAAGTGCAAAGTTACAGCCACCGAGAATGATGACTTGTTAAACGCCATTCCATTGAAACAACAACGCAACTTTGTTTCCTCTGTATTGTTGCGATTATATTACAAGAAATACCGTACAAATGCATGGTTGTTTGAAGAACAAACTTCTGGAGAGCAGTATTCTAAAAAAAGTTTGGATAGTGTCTTAAACAAAGATGTTAAATATAGTGGCATTGCAAAACGGGTGAACACACATTGGTTACGGCACTATTACGAAACTCATTTAATAGAAAGTGTTACAGATTTGCGGTACATTTAAGAATTGCTCGGACATAAAAGTAGAAGAACATCCAACAAATTCAACCACTGTTTAATGACATAAAAAAAATACATTTGAAATAAACCCTAAAATTAATCAGGCTTATCTATCATATTTTGTTTTAAAGTCGGCGAAAGTTGAAAAAAAGCAGGGTTATAAATAAGTTATTCGGTCAGCCTAAAAAAACAACTCTTACAGCAAATGAGAACAGAACAATTACAACTCTTTGAAGAAACCTTATCCGAATTGAATGACTGTTATTCTCACTATATTTTTGTTTGGGAACAAATTTCTATTGACCAATCTGAAAATCTAAAAAATTACTGTCAAAAATTAACGACAGAAGTTTTTAACGAAAATTCAAACAGCAGACAATTCAATGTAAGTCTAGTCTGTTTGGGCAGTTCACATATTGTCACTCAAGACTTAATACTAAAAATTATTTATCAACTTGCTTATAGATACTTTGAAAACTTTCTGATACGACTGCACTAATTCGGACAAAGCCTAAATGAGGAAATATTGGATTTACAACAAAAGCTAGAAACAGAAGACATTGAGGACAAAAAGATTTTTGAGAAATTTTTTAATCGATTAGGGATGAAAATTGGAGAATCATTTGACCAATTAAAATTAAAACTTTAGATTACATAAGATTAAGGAGAAATCGAATTACACATAGAGCGACCTCCACACAGGGCTTGCTTCTCGAAATAGTAAATAATTATGGAAATAAACTTAATGAATATTGGGACGAGCAACTAAAGAACAAAAGATATAAAATTGACTTTTCGAGAAAAACGGTGGATGACTTTAACAAACTTGAACTTTTTGACTTCTTAAATATTTACAGAAAGTTTACAGCTAAAATTGATCAATTATTTATCACCAAGCTTGGACAACAAAACTGACAAATTATATCATTAAAAAATTTTTAAGTGCGAATTATGAAAGAATAAAAGTATTTACGGCCAATAGGAAAAAAGCAAAATTCAAAATGTATTGCAAAGTTGAATTTGGCTATAATATTTCTGACTATGATCTTGAAATAATTAAACTATAGGTTGTATAGTTCAACAGGCAGAGCAACCCTTTGGAGAGACCAGAACAACGCTGCTTTTCCCAAGGGTTGATGAAGGTTCGAGTCCTTCTGCGACCACAAAAAACGACTGAAAAAGAAGTCCGAATCGCTAACATGGGGTTAGCGATAGCGGGTGGACAGTACATATTAAAAGCGTTGTGCTTCTATCAAACTTCAGTGCTTGCCGCCAGTTTAGAGCTTAGTAATGCCCGCCATCGCCAAGCCCTGAACTGTTGGCAGCAATTTTATTGAAACACAAACGAGAGAAAACCAAACGTAGTAAAGAAAATTAAGCAAATGTTAGATCAATCTTTTTCGTTCGATAATTTCAGAATCCTTCTCGATGTAGAAAACCGACTTGGAAAATATCTTGAAGATAAATCATTTTTTAAAAATAATGATTTATTTTCAGAATCTAGAAAGTTAAGTAATGATATAATTGAGCTAAATAAAAAAATACGAGACGAAAAATTAAAATTACCTGCAATACACCTAAGAAAACCAGAAGACTATAAAGAAGTTAATAAGCTTGAAAAACTAAAAGATGAAATAAAAGCACAACGAGAAAATGCGTTGGAAGTTATTCTGAAAGGAATAAGTGCAAAAATTAATGACGAAAATTTCAAACTAACAATTCAAAAAGGAATTGTAAAGTTTGGAGACCAACTTTTTACAGCTGAAAATACACCTGAAAACTTTTTTGTGCTTAAGCAACTTCAAAGAAATATATACAAGACATTCAATGTAAAACAATCCGACCGAAAAAAACTAATAGCACAGTTAAGCCTTTTTCTAAAAGACGGCTTTCCAAAAGTAATTTTGAGAACTGATATTTCTAAATTTTATGAATCAATTCCCCATAAACAACTACTAAACAAAATAGATGAAAACAGCTTACTTAGTTACCCATCAAAAAAAGTCATTAAACAAATATTAAATCAATATTGGAATATACTAGTAGCTGATGGAGCAAAAAATGCAAATGATGAAAGAATTGGACTACCAAGAGGAATTGGAATAAGTGCTTTTCTTTCGGAATTATACCTTAAAGATTTGGATAGCGTATTGAAATCTATGCCAAACGTAACATACTTTGCTCGTTATGTGGACGACATTATTATAATTTTCACACCAGACAATAGAAAGCAAACAACTCCTGTTAAGACATACAAGTCAGACGTAAAGCGCATAATTGAAAAGTTCAGCTTAAAAATGAACAATAGTAAAACTCAAATAATTGATTTGAAAAATGGCGTTACACAAAATTACAACATTACTTATTTAGGGTATAAATTTTCGCTGTCAAACCAAAAACCATTAACAATTAAAATGTCAGATAAAAAGTATAAACGATATAAATCGAAAATAAAAATTTCATTTGACGAATTTCTTTCAGACGGAATAAAATATACCCCAAATACAAGTAAAGCGAACAATAAACTTGTTCAAAGAATAAAAATTCTTACAAGTAATTTTAAACTTTATAGAAGAAAAGATAATGTACTAATTGGGATTTACTTTTCAAATGAATTTCTAACGAAGGAATTGGAAGACTTGGGAAAGCTCGATAAGTTTTTGAAATCAGAAATTAAAAGAGTATCAGCAAGTTTATCGATAAATTCCAAGAAAAAATTGAACACCCTTTCTTTTACTAACGGTTTTAATAATAAGCACACATTAAATTTGAATTTCAATGAGAAGCACAAAAGAGGTGCTGTGAAAATAGAAAAAATAATAAATATTTGGAAGGATTTATAGTTTTATGAGAAAGAAATTAAAAATACCATACACTAAAGAGAGAGTCGTTTTATCTGATGTTCTTCCATACGAAGTGCCTTTGATATTTTCAAATCGCTATTTTTATAAACTACTAAACAAAAGAAACAAGGCTCTAAAGAATCCAAAATTCAAAAAGGACAAGTTCAAAGCTTATTCTGAAATTGAAAATTTATTATTTAGTACAGCAAAATCAAGTCAGCCTTTCAGATTTAAGATTAAGCATAATGAAACAGATTTTCGTGAATTAAATATTATTCACCCTAACAATCAAAAAGCAGTTTCTGATTTTTACGAAAAGTACAATTCGCTAATCTTATACTATTCATCCATAAGTCAATTTTCTATTCGTAAACCGACAGACATTGCAAAATTTACATTTTTTAACGACAGATTGCACAGTAAAAATGGAGATAATACTTTTGAGTTTGCACAAATAGAAGAAAACGAAAATGAGTATGAGAATTTGAAGTCATATTTCACATATCACAAATACAGTAACATTCACAAATTCTATGAATCTTATCAGTTTCATAGAAGTGAAAAAAAGTTTAATAAGCTTATTAAAATTGATATTTCAAAATGCTTTGATTCTATTTATACACACACAATTTCTTGGGCATTATTCAACAAAACAATTATCAAAAATAACATTAATGATTCAAGAAAAACTTTTGCAGGAGAATTTGACAAATTATTACAAAACTTAAATGCTAATGAAACCAATGGCATTGTAATTGGACCTGAATTTTCTAGAATTTTTGCAGAACTCATACTTCAACAAATTGACAATGACATTTTAAATAATCTTCTTTCTTCTGATGCTAATCAACCCCGATTAATTCATAAAAGAGATTATGAAATTTTTAGATATGTAGATGATTATTTTATTTTTTACAATAAAGAAGAAGAAAAAGAACGAATTTTAAAGGAGTTTAAACTATGCTTAAAAGAGTACAAACTTTATCTAAACGACAATAAATCTATTTCTTATGGCAAGCCAATTATTACCGGAATCTCACAAGCAAAACAAAAGATTACCGACCTTTTTAATATACATCTGAAGCTAATTGAGAAAGAAGACGAATCCCTTTACTTTTCATCTAATAATGTCATCACTCGTTTTAAGTCGATTATAAAAGAAACCAATATTGATTACAAAGACATAATGAATTATAGTCTTGCAGTATTGGATAACAAGACTAAGAAACTTGTAAATAAATGGAAATCAATAAAAGAAGAAGAAAGAAACCAAAAAATACAAAAGCAATTTGAGAAAGGTTTTTTTGAAATTCTTGATGTTGCATTCTTTCTATATTCAGTGGAACCAAGAGTTAATTCAACAATTAAAGTATGTCTCATTATTGACAAAATAATTTGCTTTCTCAAAAAGAATAAATCAAATGAATACAAAGAACCTTTTTTGACCAACCATAAGCATAATATTTTCAAAAAAATATCTGATGAAATTTACCAAGTCCTTCAGAAAAACAAATCTGACAAAACAACGCAAGTAGAAAGTTTATATTTACTAATCGCACTCAATCAATTAGGAAGGGAATATAGACTTAGTCCAAAGGTCTTATGTTCTTATTTTAACATCCAGTTTAATTCAGGCAAAGTAACAATTTCAAGTGAGTTAAACTATTTTTGTATTATGGTTTTACTCTTTTACATCAAGGATATTGAAGTTTACGATCCTATAAAAGAAGAACTAAAAAAGCACATTTACAAGAAGTTTGAAGACAAAAAGGATTTTTATTGGAAAAATGACACTGAAACTCTTTTATTGCTCTTAGATATTTTAAGTTGTCCGTTTTTAAACGAATCAATTAAAAAAAATGATAAAAAACAAATCTTAGACCTAATTAATGAATTCGAGTTTGAATTTTTAAAACCATGCACAAATTTGGAGGAATATTCAAAAAAACTCATTTACATTTCAAAAAAAATATACAATATTAACCCCATAAAAAACAAAATTCTTAATCCTAGACATTTTAATGGGTTTTCCAGTTTATTAAAAAATTATCTTAATGAGCTGAAGAATCGTTCTTTGGTATTCAATTCTGTTTATAAATATGAGGAAAATCTTTCTGTTTATATTTCTAAATTCCGCAATAACTTTGATGAATCAATTAATAAGTATAAGTATAAAAAAGAAATATTAAATTTGCTTCATATTGCAACAAATCAGATTGAATTAATTGAATCTGAAAAATATTGGTTTATAAAATGGACAAATTTTGACTTTGGAATGGAATTACAAGCAAAACGAAGTCAAGAAGTTTATTAAAATATTACCGCAACCGACAGTCAGAAATGACACCACACACAAGCGGTTCAAGTAGGTTTAAAAATTGAACTCTTGAAAGAAAGTAGCCTAAGTCGGGGGCTACTTTTTTAAAACTACGGGTTGCATGTAAGCTCCTGTTGTTGTAAGCTCCCCCAAAAAGAGTACGTTTTAAAAATGGAAAAAATAGTAACTTTAAAACGTATTAAACATGAAGAAATCACGATT
>CAYPYX010000032.1:6564-24568 GCA_964415065.1 uncultured Rhizobium sp. | reverse complement strand
GTTCCCGAATGAATATCGTTCGTTTTATCTTCAACTTGATGAACCAAAATTGAACGCATGGCCAAGAAAAACAACCAAGATAACAGAGCTATCTGACTAGAATCAGAGAATCTATCTGACCAATTTGGGTTCGAAGTATATAAAAAACACCCCATCGGGAAAACAACTGAGCCTAATGAATCTAAAATCATGCCCCATAATCCCCGATCTTTTAATCTCACCGGCTTTACCGAGTAGAGAATGTATGAGAATATAGCTAAGTAATAGTTTAAGTAGGCATTAATACTTAAACGTAACATCCAAGGAATTGTTAAACTTGCTATTAACACCACAGTCATTATCACCAACGATTGACCTGAACTATATTTGGAAAAGTTATTGTTCTTCTTCGCAATTAAATCTACTTCCCTGTCGGTATAATCGTTTAAAACCGATACGAATGTGGCTCCAACCACCATTAGAAAAAGCGCTTTAATAATTGCTAACAAGTTCAATTTCTCTATTTCTGCACCTCCTACGATTGTAACAAAAAGCACAACTATAAAAAGCGGTATTTTATAATACCACCAACTCGAAAATCGTGCAATTTTTAATATATTCCTCACAGAAATTAACCTAAAGATAATTGTGCTTTCTTCTTTCTAGCACTTAATTTTTGCTTTACGATACGCTTACCTGAAGACGCCAAAGTACGCGATAATAATGGCACAAATTTATGCGGCCAATGCTTCAAACCAATCCATACGAATTTGGAAACTCCCACGGGGTTCTTCCTTTGAAGATGCATAAAAACCAAGGAATTAAGATACCTTAAATGTCGGTGAATCAAAATATTTTTCTCCTTCCGGGTCAACTTGCCTCTATATAATCGAATGATATGGATATAATCCAACACACCAAATAAATAAAAAACTTGATCTACAGGGCGCGAATCATATACATTATTCATATCAATTCGCTTAAACCATAATTGCTTGAAATTGAATGCAACCTTACATTCCTTATTCAATAAAATATCCAACTGCAAATTCCAATCATCTGCAATCTTCATTTTACTGTTCCACGTGCCCTTCATAGATTTTCTTCTTATTACTAGTCCTGAACTTGGGCAAGCACAAGCAGTAACAAACATTTTACGAGCCGCTGTACTATCTAGATGTATCCATTTATGTGGATTTGATTCATCAAAATAGTGCATAGTAACAGAATGGTGATTTAACTGAGAAATTAAATCTTTACCTTTTTGTTCATGCCAATAATTCACAAATGTAAAATCCAAATCATACTTTACTAATTCTCCAATTTGTTCACTCAAAAAAGTTGGATACCACAAATCATCAGAATCTAAAGTAGCAATGAATTCTCCACGGGCATATTGCAATCCTAAATTTCTTGCAGCGCCTTGTCCCTTGTTCTCTTGATAATAATATTCAATTTTAGGATGTTGGAACGATTCTACAATTTCACGTGTATTGTCTTTTGAACCGTCATCTGCAATAATTAATTGTACATTTTCATAATCCTGAGCCAATACTGAATTAATTGCCATAGGCAGTACATAAGCTCTATTATATGTTGGTATTATAACAGTAACTAAAGGGTTATTTTTCATCTAAGATATGAGAGATTAATTCAAGAATATTTGAAGTGGGTTGAGTGGGTAAATAGTTATTGATAGTTTTAAAAGCATTCTGCGCTATTTGTGGCCAGTCCTTTTGACTTTGCCAACATCGTTCCATGGCTAATTCAAAGTCATTTTGAAATCGCTTACTCAAGAATCCGTTTTTACCATCTTCGATAATTTCTTGACTACCGCCAGCTGTGGTAGCCACAACAATTCTTGAAGCAGCCATTGCTTCTTGCACTACTAACGGAAATCCTTCATACCTTGATGGCAGTAATAGTCCATGAAAATGATCCCAAATAGTTTCATTACTTAGATGACCCAAGAATTCTACATTGCTCAATTCATAATATTCGGCTAACTCTTTTAGAGCAGTTTCATCTGGTCCTGTGCCAATTATTGAAACCCTCATATTTCTTTGTCGCCAAATAGGTTTAGACAATATCTTAAGTAATAAATCTTGCCCCTTATCCAATAGATACAATCTACCAATACATGCGAACTTAATAATATCGTAATCGGGAAACTTCAGCATTTGCTCGTATCGCTTTATTGGATTGTATGCCTTTTTTGCATGGGGAATCTGCATCCCAAATTGTTCTGATGTAATTTGATGATTGATATCGGAAACAAAAAAATTAGCTCGTGATTTTTGCCAGACTTTAGAGTAAATTTCTCTATCCCCTTCATACGGCCAAAAAATATCGATAGCTTTATGTGAAATAATAAAATAGGGATACTGCAAATCTCTACAGCTATTTGCAAATTCTAATCCATCAAAATTCACCCCTTGATTGATTATTACCAAATCGGGATTATATACTCTTAGATGTATGCAGAAGTTTTGAATGGCGCTATTTAAGTCATTTGAAATGGGATCACCATAATCATCAATTCCTAAATCAGGCGACAACTCAATTACATGTATTCCTAATCTTTGAAGTTCTTGAATAAACGTGTGTGAACGATTTACTTTCCTCTTCAGCACAAAAACCTGAAAATGATTGAGCAAGTGATTCTTCGCTAAATCAAACCACAAAATTTCTGATCCGCCAAAATCATCCTCAATACTGGAGAAAATAAAAATCCTTTTTTTTAACTGTTCCACAACTGTATAATGTAGACTACTTATTTAATTTCAATTGAAAAAACATGTATACCGATTCAAATAAACATTTACCACTGCAAAAAAACATGAAGTTATGGTTATTGTATGTATAACAAAATGTAACATCGCACTAAATTCTAGCATTTATTTGAAATTCACATCACAGAAACAACTTAGCTGGATTAACGGAATTGAACTGATTAGCTGGATTAACGGAATCATCTATAGTACCAAATGTAAGTTTTTCAATTTGATCTAAAATATTACTACTCGGATTATCCGGCAAAAACTCATTTATCGTTTTATATGCTTCAGTAGCAATGTCAGCCCAATTATTTTGAGCATTCCAGCATCGTTCCATGGCTAGTTCAAATTCATCTTGATCAATTTCACTAATGAAACCATTTACTCCATCTTTAATTACTTCATCACTTCCACCTGAAAACGTTGTAATTACAATTCTACTCGCAGACATCGCTTCTTGAACTACTAATGGAAAGCCTTCACTTCTTGATGGCAATAACAGACCGTGAAAATGATCCCAAATAGTTTGGTTATTCATATAACCTAAAAAATCAACTGAGTCAAGTTTTAAATATTCAGAAAATTCTTTCAAAGCCACATCATCGGAACCAGTTCCAATAATTGAAACTTTAATTTTTCTATTCCTCCAAATTGGTTTACTTAAAATTCTAAAGAGCATGTCATGACCCTTGTCAAGCAAGAATAATCGACCCACTACTGCAAATTTTACTCCGTCGTCTAAATCCGGTAAGGGTTTTATTTCTGAATGTTTTTTTACTGGATAAATAGCTCGTTCCGCATGGGGAATTTTCATTCCAAATTGTTCGCAGGTGAGTTGATAATTATGATTTGAAACAAAATAGTTCACTTTAGACTTTATAAAAAACTGCTTAAAGTCATTTCTATTTTCAGGATAAGGCCAGAAAAAATCCACAGCTTTATTTGATATGGTTATATACTGAAAATTCTGCTCAATACAATAATGTGCAAAATCCAATCCATCGAAATTAATTCCCTGATTGATAATAACTAAATCAGGCTTATACACCTCGAGATGGATACAGAAATTTGCCGCCTTGTGGTTTAATTTTGACTTAATTTTTTTACCATCCTTAATACCTAGATTCGGTTCCAACTCCACTAACAATACACCTCTATTGGAAATATCCTTAAAAACCGGATGACTTCGATTTATATTGGATTTTAGAAAGAAAATTTGATACCTTGATGAAGGTAATTGTTTTACTAAATCATACCAAATCGTTT
Organism: uncultured Rhizobium sp.; assembly: GCA_964415065.1. Lineage (GTDB taxonomy): Bacteria > Bacteroidota > Bacteroidia > NS11-12g > UBA955 > VMCP01. The sequence continues at coordinate 20,546 of CAYPYX010000032.1, read as the reverse complement.
CAGATCCTCCAAAGTCCTCAAAAATGGAAGAAACAATAAAAATTCTCTTCTTTTGAGGTAAGTAGTCTGCAAAATTTTCTTCTGAAAAATCCGTGTTCATATTTGGATATAATATCTATTAAGTATATGTAATTATTACTTTACAATTAATTCAATTTTGAGAGTTTATCGCACTACCTTGAACGTTTTCTTGACTTGGTTAATCTCTGTACTTAAAATAAATACGCCCGTCTTTTTGAATTCCTTCCATGGGAAATCATATTCACCAGGTCCCAAAAATCTCTGATTGTACCAAGTATCAATTAATTGCCCGTTTGAATGATAGATTCTAATTGTAACTTGGGAGGAATCAACTAAAAGCATGCGATTTACAAAAACTTGATTTTCTGCACTCTCATCAACAAATACAAGTTTCCGAGTAACATATTTTCTCTCTGGCAAGGCATTGTTTGAAAATTCAGCGTATGAAATCCATATTATAGAATCCGAATAAACATCATTATTCTCTCCAATTAAGTTAGGATACCAAATCTTACCAACTGAATTTGTATTTTCAATAAGTAAAATCGGAAATTCCCAATTGATTAAATCTTTGGATTGAGTCAGATATATCCCTCTTAAATTCCAATCATGATAGACCATTAACCATTTACCTATTTTTTTGGAGTAAATAATGGAGGGATTACCGCCCCTTCTAAAATCTCTAGAAAAATCTAATGCACTTGCTTTACCTCCAATACCAGGCTCAGAAAAAGAACCTTTGTAATATTTTCTCCATGTACCCACTCGTGCAAATGTATCCTCAGAAATAGCCACTCCCAAGCCCTCTGGTACTACATAATAAGCAATCCATCTGTTAAATTGAGTATCTCTGACTACAGTAAAATCAGCATGTCCCCCCCAGGTTGGTTTTTGAGGTTTTATTTGATCTGTAGTAATAATTTGACCTTTTTTTTGCCAAGTTCGACCGCGATCAAAACTTACGCATTGTGCTATAGATTTCCAAGCAATCTGTTCCCGATTAGTAAAACCAGGAAATATATGATCTTCGGCATGGTAAAATCCAAGCCAATAAGTTGAGTCTATTGGAAATACAGAATACAGCCAAGCACCACCGTTATCGAATTCCAAGGAATCACCTCTTCTTAACCCTTCACCCCAAATAGAATCTTGATTGAAATATGAACTTCCAACGGTAATATATGAAGTAGATCCAGCCCATACTTTAAAAGTTCGATTAACATCTAAATTACCATAAGTAATGTGACCATCTGGGAAATAGGGGAATATTGAAATTCCGGGATTGGTAATGTATTTTTTTTCACCAAATACAAAATTCTGAGATTTCAAATCATTAGTCAAAACCCAAATTATCCAAACCAAAAATGTCCGTATTTTCATAATTCAACTAACTATTTTTTTCCCCTTTTCAAAACAATTAAAATAAATCGACGAATCAATACGTAGAAAAAGTAAAATATTCCAGCAACAGACATTCCCGAATAGAATTCTTTATGTTCTGTATAAAAGGACTTTTTGTTTTTTAAAAGCCAAATCAACCACTCCAATTTAAAGTTGATCAATTTCTTCATTAAATATGTTCTTTCCTTAGGCTTCCATCTATTGCTAAAAATTTGAACAACATACAATAAATCAGAATGAACATTCTTAAAATGAATTTTCATACGATTCTTTTCAGACACATCGGTTAAAGAAATATTATCACCAAAATGGCCTTTTATCCAGTTTGTTTTGAATGAAAAACCCACTTTTATGGATTCCATCATGGCTATTTCCAATTGCAACATCCAATCATCGGCAATTTTCACCTGAGTATCCCATCCATAAGTGAGTGCTGACCTGCGCTTAAGTACGCCAGAAGATGGTATAATTACCCCAGGAACAACAAGATCGCGAAAAACACTTCCATTAATAATATGCCATTGGTCCAAATTCGACGGATCCAAATAAGGCTTCATTCGCTCAATTTGACTCATTCTCCCAAATTGAGCATTGTACACTTCATAATTTGAAAATGTAATTGTTAAATTGTGAGTTTGCATCTGTTCTAAGTGAGATGAAATGAAATCTGGCATCCATTCATCGTCAGAGTCTAACGTGGCAATAAATTCACCCTTGGCATATTTTAGACCAAGATTTCTAGCGGAACCTTGTCCTTGATTCTCTTGATAGTAATACTCAATTTTATCTAAATAGGGACGAATTTTATCTTTAGTATCATCGGAAGAACCATCATCAACAACTATACATTGAATGTTTTTATAGGTCTGATTCAATACCGAATCAATGCTTTTAAAAACGACGAATCCCCTATTAAAAGTAGGAATTATTACCGTAACTAATGGATGTTTTTCGTTTTGCATTTGATCTGCTTACCTATCCAAATTCCCTAATTTTTCGCCACTCTTGAAGATCCAATAATAAAGTCCTTCTTTATCCAATAAACTGTTATGAGTTCCCTCTTCTTCAAGTTCACCTTCATTCAACACATAGATGTAATCTGCATACTGTACCGCCGACATTCTATGACTCACTAGTAATGCACCGCGGTCGCCAATGGCATTTTTGAACTCTTGAAAAAATGTTTTTTCAGCCACAGCATCCATCGCACTGGTTGGTTCATCCATTACAATAAACGAAGTGTCTTTGTATAAAGAACGCGCAATTGCCACTTTCTGCCACTGCCCAATACTGATATCGATACCTTCATCAAACATTCTACCCAGCAGGCTGTTATAAGCATCGGGTAGTTTCTCAATAAATCCATCTGCTCCAGACTGTTGAGCATATCGCTTAATATTTTTGTCGTTCCTATACTTTTCTAAATCACCAATTGCTATATTCTCTTCAATAGTCAGATGATACTTGGCATAATCTTGGAAAATAAAAGAAATATGTTTGTGATACTTTTTTCGAGGGATATTTTTAATGGGTACATCTCCAATAAATATTTCACCCGAAGTTGGTTCATACATTCGGGCTAATAATTTAATTAATGTTGTTTTCCCTGTACCATTCAGACCTACTAAAGCAACAATCTTCCCCTTTGGAATAGTTAAACTCACATTCTTGAGCGAAAAGTTAGTATTTGAATTACTGTATGTAAATGAAACATTTTTAACCAAAATTTCATCAGCAACGATTTCTCCATTAACAGTATTTCTATTGTCATTAGTATTTTGATCCTTCACTGAATCCATTTCAAAATCACTCTCTATTTCATCTTTTAGTTCTAAAAAATCCAATACATATGAAACCTCCAAAGAACAATGATATAACCCATTAATCGAACCACTCAATTCCTTTCCCCGATGAATCAGTTGAAGTATCATGGTCATCATAAATGTTAAATCAACCAAAGGTATTAGACCTTTGCTTATGAGTCTAAAAATTACGATTACAGCAATAAACCAAACTACATTAGTGGTCAGTAATGTAAAAATGCGCATTCTTTTTTCACGTGCTACTAATTTCATTCTTTGCAGAAACAACTGATCTCTTAGCACTTTGAAACGATCAAGAAAAAAATTACCAATGTGAAAGGTTTTTATTTCCTTCGCAATGGAAATATCCATTATAATACCACCAAAATAATTTGCTTTACGTTCAATTGGTGTTTGTTCTTTACGTAACTCAAACATTTTTTTTGTAAAATGTGAATTGGTAAGAATCAGCGGTATATTCAGAATCAAAATCAATACAACAATTTGCCAACTTATCATATATATGAAAGTTGAAAATATCAGGATTGAAATCAATGAGTTAATTAATGTTACTAATGAGAAAAATATCCCATCAATCTTAGAAGAACCAGTAAATTTTGCGCGTTCTAATAAGTTATGATAGCCAGGACTTTCCAAGAATGACATTTTCAACTTAATAACCTTTTCGTTAATGCTATCTTGGATAAATGTAGAGAAAGCAAATCCATGAATTTCTGAAAAATATTCATATATGAGCCTCCATACTCCTGAAAATAGTGTTACTCCACTTGCGATTGCTAGGTATTTAAAGGACCCACTTTCCCAAAAATTCTTAAAATGAGAGATGTCATTTAGCGAAAGCAATGCCTTTCTAAAATAATAAGCCGACAATAATGTCAATGCACCACCCAGAATTATATATAAAGTTGAGGATATTACACGTATTCGGCTGTGTTTCCAAATCAATCCAAGCGCAACCAAAACACGCTGATATAAAGGCTTCAGCGATGCAATTCTTTCTGAAAATTTCACAATACTCTAAGTTAAAAAGCAATGACTTGCGTCAAAAGTTGTGCAATATTAGTGCTTTTTAACATTTACTAGTTAATGATAAACAAAGTTTAACATAACAAAATATACCACCTGGTTAGATTCGCAGTTATTTATTCAAGTAAAAACCACAAAAGCCACCGAAGTGACTTTTGTGGCATACAATGAACCAAATAACAAAGTAGATATAGAATGCTCTTTAGGACTGCATTCTCGAGAATTTAAAGTACTTCATTTTGTTTTCTTTTTCTTCAGCAAATTCCTTCGACTCAGAGTTATAGTGTTTGGTTTGCCAAAAGTCAAGTACCCCCCAATCAGCAAACATTTTAATGAAACGAGTTTTAGACTGCCACCAACTTGTTGAAAAGTCTCCGTGAAAACCAAGTGTTACACCTCTGAAAAGCAACGATTGTATAATTTTGTTCGATTTTGGATGATCCAATATACAATTTGAATCCAACAAAAATACTTGAGTATTGATTTTATTGAAATCCCAAATACAACTTAAAAAATCATTCCAATCGGCACTTCGACTCCCTTTTACATAAATTTCCTTACTCTCCAAAAGTTCTGGGAACTGTTGCAACCATTGACTTGGTTTTACTGAATTATTTAATTCAAAATAGTAAAACACCTTAGTTTCACATGGGATTCCACTGAGAAACGAACCCAACCATTCCCCTGCTTCAAATCGCTTATTTAGCACCAAATATGGAAGTCCTATATGACTAATTAATATTCCCTCTTGTTGGATATAACCCACATATTGTTTTTGAACTGAATTTCTTGATTCTTCAGTTAAAAAATCCTCAGTTCTCAAAACAATATAGTCCTCGCGAATGAATTCACTCAGTAACTCAGTCGTAGAATTAGGTTTTTGGGAATTAACACTCATAGTGGACGTATAGATGTATGCAACAAGAACATTGCAAATCTATGCGAGCATTATCATATCTACACCATATACTATATTAAAGTACAGTTAATTACTTGTACTGTTTATATAATAATTCAATACATTATTTGTAATATCTATTTACTCAACACATTGAATTTCAACTATATAAAATTTCTATTTTTGTAACTTAATAATTCCTCTGTAGAAACGTTATGTCCGACGTCTTCACTAAGCATTTTAAATACTTTTGACTTAGTATTTCTGACATGTTGTTCTGAAACCGACATCAAAACCGCAATTTCTTTTACCTTATGCCCCTCTAAAATAAATGCTAAAACTGCTTGCTCAGTTTGATTCATGCTTAAGATTGATTTGAAATCCTCGGCCAAATACAAAATATTATCCGAAGACTTGATTTGATTCATCTCGTTGAAAATATCGGTTTCCAATTCAGATATAGAATTCAATTCACTTCGAATTTCAATGATTTCAGGATCCTTGGCAAACTTTGTTTGACGCAATTTTTGTGCTAAATAATTCAACTTTTTATGAGTAGCTCTATTCACACTTAAAACTCGGTCTGCAATCTGTTGTTTACTGTAATTTCCTTGATTTACTGTGCGAATATTTTCCAACTCTAAATTCAATTTCTGAAACTGAATTTTTCGGTTCTTTTGTGCCATGAAAAAGACCACAGTAACCAACATTACACCTATCCAAGCAAAAATAGAAAATGCCAAGTAAAAGTTATTTTCTGCATTACGCAAATCCAGTTTCAAACTGATTTGTTCATTCTCACTCAATAATGTATGAATTTGAATTTGTTGACGAAGATCATTTTGAAAACTTAAGCTCGATTGTTTTTTCAACTGCAATTCTGAGGTTAAGGATTTGATTTTCCATTGTGCAGATTCATTTCCAATGGTTAAAACAGTTAACAACTCTTCCAATGCCGCACGATATGTAATTGGATCTGATGGCTTTAACTTTAAATACATTTGTCGAATCTCTGCCAAACTTATGGCATCAATTCCTTTTGATTTTGCATATAAAATCAATTCAGACCACTGTGGCATATGGCCTGCAGGATAATTTAAAATACTGGGTTTATGCTTTATGAACAAATTAAAAAATTGCTCTTTATTACCAGTTGCAGCATAATAAAAGCAGTAGTGATAATCTTTCATATAACCGACGCTGGTTGACAAGCCTTTATCGATTTTAATCTGATCTAAATAGTATTTAAATGAATCCAGTTCGTTTTTTTTCCAAAAAAGATGTGCCCGATTGATTTGAAATATAGCCAACTCATAAGGATTCTGAGATACAAAGTCATTTTTATGCTTTTCGTATAACTCCATTGCCTCTTTACCATCACTGTCAACTAATGCACATGTAATAATATTATTTAGAAGCATCGGAGGAATTTTAGCTTTCTTTTTTTGAAGGATATTTAATGCTTCTTTGAAATAACTCGATGCTATTTCAAAGTTTCTTAAATCAAAGTAAACCGTTCCCAAATTATTGGCAAAATTGAGCATCCAAGGTCGATTATCCTCTTCTCTAGATATTCCGTATCCCAAACCATAATAATTCAGCGCAGAGTCCAGATATCCGGTTTGATAATAATATTGTGCTAACTGCTGTATTTTAGATAATCTGAGATCGATATTTTTAGTTTGAATTTTATTCAAATATTTGAGACCCAAGGAGTCTCTGCCTCGAGAGAAATGAAACCAGCTCTTAAACAAGTTAAATGATGCTAAAAAATCGGAATCATTCTGAACAATATTGGAATTATTCAATCTTGTAATCAACCATTCTACCTCTTTGTCTGATTTATTAATTCCGCTCCAATATAACTGTATAATCTTCTTGTATCCCAACGTATCTATTTTCCTTGCTTCGTCAATTTGTTGATACAACGTATCCATACTTCGAAATTCCGGATCTACCGTTTTCGAATTCTGGCAGGAAAACAATAGAAGTATTAAAATTCCCAAAAGACACAATATAGAACCAGAGTTAATTTTTAATGGATTCATTATTACGGTTACTTGAAATTGTTGGTAAAAGATTAATAAAATGGAATTGGTTGGCAATTTACAACACAAAATCAAAAAGGCCGTCATATATGACAGCCCCTTTTAAATATATCTAAAACAAAATCTATGATTTAACCAATATGCTAACGTTTAATATACAGTAAACAAATCCTACAGTGTGTATTACTTGCCCAATCGATACGACATTACGTTGTATCCTGTTCGGTTATCACCCCTAAAAGTCAATTGAATATCTACTTTTCCCTGCCCCATTGTCTCCTTTTTTAGCTGATTATACATGGTTTCAGCCATAAAAAAGCAACTTTCAAACTCTGGCTTCTCCGTAAATTCCACATCCAATTGTTTGAAACCCCTAGGTGGATTGCAACGTTGAACTGAAGCTCCTGATCCTGAACCGGGAATGTTATTTACATTGCCCCCTGAAACATTTGCTGGTGGAATAGCTCCAGAAATAGAACTCTGAGTATTCATATTCAAACGGATATTCTTCACGGTAATCATTCGACCATTAAATCGTGTTGGGTTTTCTGCAAATATTCCGCCAGCAATGGCCATTTGACCTCTGCTGTTCCCTATTAATCCAATGGTAATTAATATTACCCATATTGCTTTTTTCATTACTTGTTATTCGAGATGCTAATTCGATAACAAATACCATGCCATTCATAAAATATCCAATAAAAAAAGCGGCTTCAACTTAATGAAGCCGCTACATTCGGCGCAAATCAACTTTGATTTTGGGTGAATCTAACTAAATCGAGTACTCTACTTCCGCACAACAATTTGCCATAAACTCAAAAACAATCGCAGCCAATTACACTAAATTATTAGATTCGCCCAATTCATGAAAACTATTTTCCGAATTCGCATAGATCTATTACTCCACCTTTAACTTTTCTATCCAACTTCCAGACAAAGAATCCAAACGAATAAAATATAAGCCAGGAAGTAAATCAACAGACACTTCTTGAGATGATAAATTTCCCCAATTTTCTTCCCAAACCATTTTTCCATTGAAATCAAAAATTTGTGCATGTACGTTCTCAATCGGTTGATTTAATTCCAAATGAAAACGACCTGAATTAGGGTTGGGAATTAATTTCACAGAAGCTTTTAAAGGTTTATGGATATCTGTCCAGGCAAACGTTATACATGTTGACGTATCCATACAACCACTTTGAGTCACTTCAACAGCGTATTGTCCTGAGCTCGTTGGAGTAAATTCTTGATTGGTTGCCCCTGAAATATATGACATAGAATTTTTACAATCCAACCAACGATACGACGCTGCTGTAGCTGAAGATATCAATGTATTCCAGTCTCGTGTAACCTGAGTATTTACGTTTACAATACTCACATTCAACGTATACTTTATACTATCGCAACCCAAACTTGACTTTAATGTTTCGTTATAAGTACCAGAAGAATATATTTTCTTTCCCAATGGAGAAACATACACTCCACATCCAATTGGGTTCAAATTTTCATTAACTGGTTTGATTATGGTTAAATCAATGGTTATAAAACTATCACATCCCGCTTTATTTCCACCAATTAACGTATCACCATAAGTACCAGACGATTTCCAGGTATATGTTCCCGAAGGGCTTTTGTATTGAGTACAAGCAACAATTTTTGCCGTACCTTTTGTGGAACTAGATATTACATTGTACTCTATTATTGAGTCACAACCAATGCTGTTTTTGATGGTATCGTAATAAACACCCTCTTTTTTAAACACTTTATCTTTGTTTGTGGGACATACAACAAATCGGCAAATTCCTAAATTCTGTTTGGCATAAGACTGTGATTTCACGGTAACCTTATGAACGATCACGCTATCACATCCCCCGAAACCAATGAAAGAATCGGAATACACCCCAGATTTAGTAACGGTTTTACCATTTTTCAGGGTTACACTGTAACAATTGGAATATGTATATTCCGTATAAGAGGGTTTCGTAATTAATACGTTTACCGTAATTAAACTATCGCAACCTGCGGCATTTTTTATCCGTTCCATAAACTTGCCACTTTTTTTGTAATAAACATTTGGAATGGCGGGAGATTTCACGGAGTCACATTGTGCAAAATACAATATTGAACCTGTGGATTTCTTAATATTGACTTCAATTGTAATTACAGAATCGCAACCACGATAGGACATAATGGTATCTTGGAATTTACCAGACACCGAAGTTGACCATTTTTTTGATGGTGCGGTGTATTTATCGCATACCCATAATTTCATAGATGCATAAACCGTAGTATCACAATAAGATCTTCCCAAAACAAAATTCGAAGTTGAATCCTGTAGATCAAAATTATTAAGTACTCCATCATTGGAATTGAGTGTATTGTCGACAACGCCGGTTACAGTGGTATTATTCTTGTAAGGAACACCATCTTCATAGCTTAACTGCAGTACCAACCCTGATTCATTATCGGGGTATTTACGATACATACCATCTTTAATTTGCGCTGTATTTCGCGCGTAATCCCAAATCCTAGTTTCTTCCAAAATTCCACCATATCCTGTAACCGGATCACCAATCCAAACAGCAGTATTACTCGACTTGTAGTTAATTGATGAGAAAGACGTATTGGTGGAATCCTTTAGCACTCCATCTACATATACCCGCATTTTACTTCCGTCAAAGGTTCCAGCGATATGATGCCAAGTATTGGCCTTTAAAGCGCTGGAAATATTCAAAGATTGATTACCCGAGCTACCAGCCAATGTAAAATGTATGCCTTGTGCGTTTCCGGTTCCAAAGCGATAAGCATTATCCTGTTGCCATACAATTGGAGCACAATCTCCACATGGGGAACTGTTAAAATTATCGACATACACCCAAGACTCAATCGTGATTTTAGAAGGACCATTTAAGCTACTCTTATTGGAGATACTTACATAATCATTAACACCATCTAAATGTAAGGCTGTGCTTTGTGCAAAGCCTTGGATTCCAGTAATTAGGAAACTTAAAATTGGTAAAATTCTTCTCATAGGATAAATAATTAACTAATATCAAATATTAATTATTTATTTATTAAATCCTAATATAAAAATGATTTATTACACTGAACAACAAGACAGTACCAAAATTCAGTTATTTTGGCTCAATAAAATTTTAATTGATATTATTCAAACTGCATGACAAAGCGCGTAAAGCCATTCAGGTACATTTCATATACATGAGTAACCTTTTTGCTCGACGATAACCCTTCTGCAGCCTCACCCAAAGCGGGATACGCTTTCATTGCGGCAATGATCATGGATAACGTTCCGGATGTTTTTAGATCACATACATAGGCTTCACCCTCTTCAATAGGAAGAATGTAGCAACCAGGATTATTCTTACAAATTGCAGTGCCCGTTTCCATATCTGGAACGGTAAAACCCGCAAAACTCTTTAATGAATCTTCAGCAACGGTTTTAGGATCATCAAAATAAACACCTACAAAAATGGCTGAATCTAACTTAGACGATTCTTTAATCTTAGTCATTTTATCAAAAGCACCGCCAATATTTTTATATGCACCCTTATGATCTATTCCTATAATCAACATATCTTGCTGATGCTGCATACGAACATCTGCCTTGCTAAATCCACCATTAAATGCGTAAACTACAACTAAAATTACCAGGATTGCTCCAATACCAATAAGTGCTTTTTTCATATATAGATCTGTATAAATTTTCCTTCTTTTATTTCTTTTCTGAACAAAATCATGCGTTTCTTTCTTTTAAAAAACCAAAAATCAATTTGAAATTGCCATATAGTTGATTTATGGACAAATTTTCTTGCTTTTTTTATTGATATTTAATTATTTAACTAGTGCCAAAACACCTAAGTTTACATTCAAAAAAAGTATAACAAAGGTATACTATACAAACGGTACGTATACCATATATTTCGTCCATTCACAAAAAAAACAAGTGCGTTTGCAAACAACTTCTATAATCGTTTGTTTTGCAGTGTAGAATGTCAAACATAATTGAAGCTCTAAACTGGCGTTATGCCGTTAAACGATACAAAAATATTTCCATTGCCGAGGTCGAAATGGAACAGATTATGGAAACCATACGCTTAACCCCTACATCACTTGGCTTACAACCCTTTAAAGTGTTCCGTATTGAATCCCCCGAAAAAAGAGAACTCTGCAAACCCATTTTCAACAATCAGCCTCAAAGTACTGAAGCAAGTCACATATTGGTGTTCGCGGCTTTTACTGAACTCAACGATGAACAGATCGATGACTATATCAACCGCATATCGCAAACACGCAACAAACCGGTTGAAGAACTTGAAGGATTCAAAAGAAATATCCAGAATTTTGTAAAAAACATGTCGCCCTCTGAATTCATTGAATGGGCCAAAAAACAAACCTATATTGCTTTGGGAATGGCCATGTCTACTGCTGCTATGTTGCGCGTAGATAGTACTCCAATGGAGGGATTTAAACACCATGAGTTGGATGCTTTTCTGAACTTCCCTGATCAAAAATTAACATCCGCGGTAGTACTTGCAATAGGAAAGCGTGATACAGCTAACGATTTTTTGGCAACTTCAGCAAAAGTCCGAAAAACCAACGATGAAATGTTTGAGGTCTTGTAGACTTGTGTATATTTGAAATAATGTCGACACCCATATTTAGAAATAAATCCCTAAAAAACGGATTTTTAATTCTACTTTTCTCTTGTTTTTACTCCCTAACTTTTGCTCAATTCAGCGATTCTGTTCGAGTTACAACTCACGATAAAGTGCTGATTCAAACCGACCCATCTCGAGGAGTTACCAATTATTATGGATGGGGCCAATTCCCATCTACCGGAAATTACCAAAAAGTAATCGCTGAACTCACATTCCAATGTCCTCCCGGAATGACTTGTGGCGAATGGGATTATAATAACCACATTCGAATAGGTAAACGACGTGGAAAGTTCAACGACAGTCTGGGTTGGGAAATTATGCGCTTAATTACTCCATATGGCTTGGGATTTAATTCATCTTGGAAACATACTTGGAAGTTTGATATCACAGATTTTCAATCATTGTTGAGAGATTCAGTTGAAATTTGGTACCAACATTCAGGTTATGAAGCGCGTAATGGACGAGGTTGGTTAATCACATTAAATTTCACTTTATTCGAGGGTCCATCCATTCAAGAAGTTTTGGGATTAAACAGAATGTACTATGTTTCCGCTCCTTATGGTAACGACTCCTTGTTTGACGCCCGAGTTCCGGCATTCCGTTGGAAATCCAATCCTAATACTAAAACCACTCGTATTAAAATCATTCAAACTGGACACGGCATGGATCAACCTGACAATTGCGCAGAATTTTGTCCACGAAGAAGATACCTAAATATTGATGGTAAAATTGTTGATACTTCTTGGGTTTGGAGGGATGATTGCGGATTGAATCCTGTTTATCCTCAAAATGGGACATGGCTATACGATCGATCAGGCTGGTGTCCTGGTCAATCCGTTTTGGAATACAATTACGATATTCAAAATTTAGATACGGGCTGGCACGAATTTGACCTAGATATGGATTCATATGTGAGAACCGGAGGCAGCTCAAACTATGTAATCGGGGCTTTTCTTATGGAATTGGCTGAACCTACGTATCAAACCGATGCTGAAATACAAGAAATTTTGAAACCGAACAATCATCCACAATATTCTAGAATGAATCCTTCATGTGGAGATCCGTTAATTCGTGTAAAAAACACTGGTTCCAAACCGATCAATTACTTAGAATTTGAATATGGAATTGTTGGAGGCAAACAGAGCAAACACACCTGGAGTGGAGTGATACCCTTTGGTGAAACGAAGGAAATTCGTTTGCCTTGGGGAATGGATTGGACACCTGTTTCAAATAAATTTCAGGCCATAATTACTAAGGTAAACAATCAAATAGACCAAGACCAAAACAACAATGGCATGATTGTTACTATGCCAAATCGCACTCCCTTGGGTGCAGAAAAAATCATTGTTGTATTTAAAACCAATAATGCTCCTTCGGAAAACAGTTATCGTTTTTTAGATGCAGAAGGAAAGGTGTTTTATGAAAAAACTGGATTTACAAAAGCACAGACCATTTATCGTGATACGGTAACATTGCCCACAGGTTGTTACACATTTCACTTGTCTGATACCGGAACTCCACCCGCTAGTTATCCTTTAAATAAGGACGGTTTGGGATGGTGGGCCAATACCAATGATGGAACTGGATCTATACAGTTGAGAAATGGATTTTCTGGTACTTTATTTAAGTCTTTTCCTGTTGATTTTGGGACCGAATTGCGGTTCGATTTTACCGTGGGATATTATTTAAACTCGGATAATGTTGCTGAAGAAAATGGAATATTAAAAGCATTTCCCAACCCCGCTTCCGAAGGATTTGCACTAGAAATTCCGGAAAGATTTGCAAAAATTGCAAAAGAAGGACAGTTAGAAATCCGAAGCACTACAGGTCAATTAGTTTACAATCAAACACTTAAACCCGGATTTAGCGTTTTTCATTGGATTCAATCTGAAAATTGGCCCAAGGGTGTGTATATCGTTAATTTCAAACAAAACAACGAACTTTGCACTACCAAAGTAGTATTGTATTAAAAGGTTCGATTTCTCAACCTAATGATTAGGGGAACAGAAATTTACACACATACGTACATGTACTATTAACTAATCTTTTTGAAATTGAATAAATTATTGATTTTTTCTGCCCCTTC
>CAYPYX010000032.1:0-6464 GCA_964415065.1 uncultured Rhizobium sp. | reverse complement strand
CTCCAAACTTGTGAAAAATTGGTTTTGGATTTTTATACGAAATAATGAAAATTGGATTGTACTTCGGCTCATTCAATCCCATTCATGTGGGACATATTCAAGTCGCAGAATATATTCGTGAACACGGACAGTTTGACGAAGTATGGTTTGTTCCTTCACCTTTGAATCCTCATAAAAATGAGGAAACCCTTATCCCTGCAGAACTTCGACTGAAATGGGTGAAAATGTCTATTAAAGATATGCCGTGCATGCGATGTAGCGATGAAGAATTTCAACTAGGTCTACCCAGTTTCACATTCCGTTCCGTTGAGCATTTTTATGCATTGTATCCGCAACACCATTTTCACTTAATTATGGGTGCTGACAATTTGCTGACCTTCCACACTTGGCAAAATGCTGATAAATTAGCCCAATTGAGTCCGTTGCATGTTTATGCCCGTCCAAGATACCCTAAACCAAACGAACCAATGCCTTTTGGTGCTACGTGGTATGATGCTCCTTTAATTGATATATCAGCAACACAAATTCGCGACTTACTTGAGCGCAATGAGCCCATTTATGATTTAGTTCCAGAAGCCATTGTCGACGAACTTTCTGATTTCTTTAATGTGTTAGAACCTACTGAAAATTAATTAATCAAACTATACTGAACACAATCCGCAGTAGAGTTAGTTGCAATGAACTAACAACTTCTATCTCTGCAGATTATTTATCTCTAAAGCTTATTTATCTTTGAAGATTATTCAACCTAAAGGTGTAATATCAAAATAATTCTTGAAGAATCAACTTCTCTTTTTCTTCAAAAATTGGTAACGCCCACGAACCAACAAGTAACTGATTACATAGGTCACAAAAAATGAATACATGGCATAAACCAATGCTGGTTTTTCCATCTCTGCCGAACCTAACTTCTCGCCAGCAACCAACAAAGCTAAGGCTGTATTATGGAGCCCAACTTCTACTGCAATTGTTATTCTATTTTTAAATGAAAGACGAAACGGGGTACCTGCTAAGAACCCAAGTATCATCGAGCCTACGTTTAATCCAATTGCAATTGGCGTTAACAAACCTATCTCGGTAGAAAAATCATTGCTCTCCCCGGTATTCCCTAGGAATTTAAACCCAAATACCAATACCAACAAAACAGGAAGGATAACATTGATGTATTTCTGAATTTTCAGCACTCGCTTTTGTCCTAATTGAACTCTTAACAGCATTCCTACACTGGCAGGTAAAACCGTTACCATAAAGATACTGATCATCGTGCCTAATACAGGTAATTTTACGCCTTCAAATTGTTGACTTCCCTCGAAAAAATATCCCAAAAAAATATTCACTAATATGGGAATGGTAAACAAGGTTAAAATAGCGTTTAATACGGTTAAAGAAACAGAAAGAGCTACATTTCCCTTAACGAAGTAACTCACCAAATTGGAAGTTACACCACCCGGACAAATAGAAAGTATCATAATACCTACTTTAAATTCGGGGGACAAATTGGCATCGTACACAAGTAGAAATGCGAATAAGGGTAAAACGATCATTTGGGCAAATAAACCAATTGCCAGAGATTTAGGTTGATCAAATAGATGCTGAAAATCTTGCTTTTTCAAGCCGATTCCCAAACCCAGCATGATCAATGCTAACACAATATTGAGCAGTATATTGATATTTTGAGCTAAAAAATCCAATTGATCAACAGTTTTATGAAATGGTATAAGTAATATACTCCAATTGAAATGAGAATGTATCCTACATAACGATTGAAGTAGTAATATATTCGGTAATTAAGTTTTTTACCAATATAATCGCTTAAATATACTTTTCCTAAGTCCAAACTGAAGACCGTAAGTAAAATAGAGAGCATTTGCACTAATATGGTGTATTTATCGTCGGATTGGATATTGTGTCCAACCGAAATAGAAGCTAAAATTCCCACCCACAACAATATAACAAAAGGATTCAACAAATTAAGTACGAATCCACGCAGCATATTGGTATTGGATTCCATGGGTTTTTGGATATTTTCGATAAAATGCTTGTATCGCACTACAACTCCTTTAATACCAATAAACATAATTCCAAAAGAAGCGAACGCTGAAAATCCCAATTGAAACACTTCGGTAGTAAATAAGTCAGATAAGCCAAAAAAACACGCTAAGGCTACCATTAAATCACTTAAAAATATCCCTATAGCCATTTTTAATCCTGCCGTTTTCCCACCTTGCATTCCAACTTTAATCAAAGCAAAAAACGCAGGCCCAAAACTCAGGAGCCCCAAGGTGAGACCGTATCCAATTCCTTTCAATATGGCCAGGGTCCATACCATGTCTGCAAATTAACCCCTACAATTGAATTGGGCAAAAAATACCAAGAATTAGTGTAAATATTTTGAAACTACGCGACTGAAGTCGCTGTAAATTGCATCTGAAGTAGCCAAAATTTGATTGTGAAACAACACTTCAGGATTACCTTGAAAATCCGTTACCTTCCCTCCTGCTTCTCGAACCAATAATATTCCCGCTGCAATATCCCAAGGACTTAGATTCATTTCGAAAAACGCATCAAATCGACCGCAAGCTACATAAGCCAAATCAATTGCGGCGGATCCCATTCTTCTTAACCCCCGAGTGGATTGCATGCATTCTTTTAATAATTCTAAATA
This sequence comes from uncultured Rhizobium sp., assembly GCA_964415065.1. Classification (GTDB taxonomy): domain Bacteria; phylum Bacteroidota; class Bacteroidia; order NS11-12g; family UBA955; genus VMCP01. Next base: position 3,799 of record CAYPYX010000032.1, on the reverse strand, counting down.
CTCGTTTAGTTGATTGAATTTGTAATAGGGAAATCCTGTAGCCAATAACGTGTCGCCAAGTTGTGCATGTTCAGCTACCTGAATTTTCTTTCCATTGAGGGTAGCACCATTTCCTACGCTAGCACAGAAGGTTTCATCCAGTGCAGGACAATGAATAACCGCTACAACGGGCTCATTTTGATAAAACAAAGCGACACTTATGCTAAAAACCGGCAAACCATGCAGGAAATTCGTTGTACCATCCAGAGGGTCTATCACCCAAGTCAGTTCTTCCAATTTTCTGTTTTCGGGGGATGATTCCTCGCCGATTATGCTGGAATTAGGAATCAATTTTTGAAACTCTTTAATAAGTTTTTGTTCGGATTTTTGATCCACAAAACTCACTAATTGATTGGCTGATTTAACTTCAACATCGCCAGCACTCATTTGATTCCAGTGCAATAACTGAAACGCACCTACCTCACGGCAGATGCGTTCTACGTTAGTTGTTATATCAACCCAATCGAAATTTTCGGTATTCATAGGCAACTTACGCTGTTAGGAGCAATGCTCTTCGTAAGCTGCCATTAAATTATCTGCCAACATATCGGCAGTTCTTCCTTCTATCATATGGCGTTCAACCATATGAACCACCTCACCATTCTTCAACAACGCAACCGCAGGAGACGATGGTGGGAATGGTATCATGAATTCACGTGCTTTTGCTGTAGCTTCCAAATCTTGTCCAGCGAAAACCGTTAGTAATTTCACAGGTTTCTTAGAACCTGACAAGCTTTTTAAAATTCCTGGACGAGCAGAACCTGCAGCACATCCACAAACAGAATTAACTACCAATAAGGTAGTGTCGTTGTTGCCGTTCATTGCATTTTCAACTTCTTCTGCTGTTTTTAATTCGGTAAAACCGTTATTGGTTAACTCAGCTCTCATAGGAGCAACCATCATTTCTGGATAAGGCATAAATTAATTAATTTGGTTTTACAAAAATACAACGGATTAAACAATTATGCCTTCCGTTTATCGAATCATTTAAGAGTTTAGTGCAGAACTTGCAACACGACGTCCTTTACAATACGTATGCAAAACCTGATTTTGTCCGAGATAGTAAGGAATAGTTTTTACCGAATCGGTACTTCTCATAACCAAAAAATCAGCCGACATGCCTACCGCCAAAGATCCTACTTCATTTTCCATGCGCAAAGCTCTAGCTGCATTACATGTTACTGCATGGAATGCCTCTTGAGGCATCATTTTCATTTGAGTACAAGCCAAAGCACATACCGTTTGTAAAGAGGCCACAGGACTTGAGCCTGGGTTAAAATCAGTTGCTAATGCCACTGGAAGCCCGAAATCAATCATTTTCCGAGTAGGCGCAAAAGGAATGCCTAAAAAATAAGATGTTCCTGGCAAAGCCACGGGAATTGTAGCACCATTTGTTTGTTTAAATAGTTCCATTTCTAATTCGGAACAATGTTCCAAATGATCTACGCTCCATGCCCCGTGCTTGACTCCAACTTGAACCCCGCCAGTCAATCCCAATTCATTTCCATGAATTTTTGCAGGTAATCCATATTGCTCGGCTTTTATCAATATTCTTTCGGTTTGTTCTGGAGTAAAAAATCCTTCATCACAGAACACGTCTATATGATCGGCTAATTCTTCTGCAACCACTTGGGGAAGCATGTCTCTTAAAATCAAATCAATATAATCTTCACGGCGTTCTTTAAACTCCATAGGAAATGCATGTGCACCCAGAAATGTGGCCTTAATATGTATAGGAAAATTCGACTTCAGGCGCTTGATAACCCGGAGCATTTTTAACTCTGAATCCACCGATAAGCCGTACCCACTTTTAATTTCCAAGGTAGTTGTTCCCCATTGCATCATTAATTTCACACGAGCCGATGCATCTTCAAACAATTGATCTTCTAAGGCGATGCGTAACTTTTTAGCAGAATTCAAAATTCCTCCACCCGCGGCTGCAATTTCCTCGTAAGTTGCTCCTTGAATGCGCAGTGCAAACTCTTCATGACGTGGCGCTGCAAATACAATATGCGTATGGGAATCTACCAATCCAGGCATAATTTCGGCACCTTGTAAATCAATCCAATGGATTTCAGAAAGTTCCAGATTCTTCGACTCCATTTCCCCAGCTTCCGCTTTTAAGGGTGTTTTTTCGGAGGATGTTTTTTCAATGGATTGAAATATCTCTACATCCTTTTTGAGATCAGCCTCCGATTTGTTAATTGTAGATTCGGGGGATGGGAATTGGGATTGTTTAAAAGATCCTTCACCCGATTGAGATACGGTATAGGATTTTAAGCCTTCGGAATCAAGTGTGCCTAATTCAACTATTGTTCCATCCACAACAATTAAGTATGCATTCTCCAACACATCTAACTGCATCATTGCCGAGCCTGATTTAAAGGTTCCTCGGGGCGATGCTCCATAAAGTACCGAAATGTTGTAAAATCCCGTTTTCATAGCGCGAATTTAGTTATTTTTGAGGGGATGCTACGAATGTCGACTCATCTCATATCCCCAAAAACACAATAACCTCGAATAACAACAACGATTATATTCCCAAACATGAAAAAAAGCGATTTAGAATTATTGACTTTGCTTCAAACTCCTGTAAATATCCCAGATTCTGTATTTGTTGCACCTAATGCAACTGCAATTGGTCGGGTGCATTTAGGAGAAGATTGTAATATTTGGTTTGGTGCCGTTTTGAGAGGAGATACCGATCAAATACATATTGGCGATCGCAGTAATATTCAAGATAATGCAGTATTGCATGCCGACCCAGGCGATCCGTGCAGCATAGGACATGATTGTGTGATTGGTCATTCAGCCGTCGTTCATGGGGCAAAATTAGAGCATCATGTCTTGATTGGAATGAACGCAACGGTTTTGAACAATGCCGAAATTGGAGAATTCAGCATTGTGGGAGCAAATGCATTGGTTCCCGCTGGAATGAAAGTACCGCCTTACTCTTTGGTAATGGGCGTTCCAGCCAAGGTGGTAAAATCTCTGGATCCTGAAAAAGTAGAAACCATGATCCAAAATAATGTGGATGAGTATGTACAACGAGCACGTATTTTCAAGGAAGCACTTCAAAAAAAAACCGCTGAAATTAAGGCAAATTGAGGTGTAATCGGTATTATTGTAAGTCTCGTAGATCGCAGTGATCCGACTTAGTCATTTCTACCATGCCAAGAACAAAATACTTCTTTAATCCCAAAAGTTTGAGCTTTGAAAAAGTATCAGACAATAGGCGTTATGTAGTATGGCGTACCATTGGTTTGAGTTCACTGATAATTGTTTCGGTAATTACATTGTCATTGATATTCAGTCAATTGTTTACCGAACCTTACGAAAAGGCACTGGCCAACGATCAGAAAAAGGTTCAAACACAATTACGCCAAATGCAGCGTGAAGTGGAAGATTTGAATGCCATCATGGAGGATTTACGCGAAAAAGACGTCCAAATTTATCGCGCAATTTATGGTGTTGAACCACCCAAGCCCATCAACCTAAAAGAAGATAGTTATCATGAACTCATGAAGCTGAATCACGGAAGCGCTTTGGTACTGTTGCGTAAAAAATTGGATGAAATCAAGTTACTGAGCCAGCAACAGGATAAATCGTATGCAACACTTGAAAAATTAATTACCAAACGCGAACAGATGGTCAATTCCATCCCAGCAATTATGCCTGTAGCAAACAAAGATTTGAAACGTATGGCCAGCGGATTTGGTTACCGCTTGGATCCTTTTTATCATACATTTTCATTTCACGG
>CAYPYX010000031.1:6037-25068 GCA_964415065.1 uncultured Rhizobium sp. | reverse complement strand
TGCCTTCCCCACCACATCAAAAACCCGGTTATTGGTAATGTAGCTATCAAAAGACTAAAAATAGCCATAATCAGTTTACCCCACCATCCCCAAATTCCTCCTGTATGAATATCGTAATTCCACAACATCATTTTATCAGCAAAAGTTCTACCCTTTCTATTTCCATAAACAGCTTCTAATTTTTGCGATTCAAGATTTTCTGGATGAACAAATATGTAATCCGATCCACCATAAGTAACAAACGATGAATTAAAACTAACCTCAATACACTTATTTAATTCTTCTTGTGGATGTATTTCCATCATAACATCTACACCAGTATCCAATCGAGATTTATATCTAGAATAAATATGATCTAATACATTTCTGTTGACATTAGAATCGACTATTTCTGTTTTCATGAAATTCCCAGTCTCATTTGCCTTAGGTACCTCAAAAAAGACTTCCTTATCTCCTCCCAGTAATTTGTAATACATCATGGCCCACCAGTTATATCCATAATACAATCCCGTAAAAGATAAAATAAATGCCCCTAAAAAGGAATAAAAACCAATAACGCTGTGTAAGTCAAAATTCTTACGTCGCCATCTTGTTGTACTATTCCATTGAAGCCAAATACGCGACTTCCAATTTTTAAATTTCATCCACCGTTTTGGAAGCCATAAAATCAACCCTAAAAAAATTAGCAGGAAAAATAGAAGTGTTGCTGTAGACACTACCACTTTTCCTATTTCTGCGGGCAACCACAAATAAAAATGACCCTTTAAAACCCACGCAAAGAACCCTTCCAACATATTATGAACCTGCAATACTTCTCCAGAAAAAGGATTCACAAATACCTTGTAATAATAGGTACTATCAGGCGAACTGTGATAAAAAATTACTTCTGCAGCCCGTTGATTCCATTTTTGTTGTTGAAGATTCAATTCAGGTTGCCATTTTAGGTATTTAACTGAATGAATTTCATGATTCGGCAACTTCTTATGAGCTATTTCAATCAATTGTGAAGGCAGTAATTCCTCCCCTTGATATTCTGGACTGGCAATTTCAAAAAAACGAAAGTCTTGAGTATATTCTTGAATTTCCTTCTCAAAAGAATACAAAAAGCCTGTTACACCCAAGACAAACACAACCAGCCCGGATATCAATCCGAGCGTGCCGTGCAACCATCTATAGTATTTTTTCAATTGAACCTTTTTCAACCTATTTGTTTAAGTAATCTGTACAACCTAAAAGTTAAATGATAGAAGCCTTTTATTTGAATTTATGCCGAGTACAGAAACTTAAATCAATGTATTTGGCTTAATATATATTCGGCTTAATATTCTTATAACAATTAGAAAAACACAAAATAAAATTGACCCATTATAAGCAACCAACTGCCTTAAAAACGAACATTTAGGGCAATTGAAATAGTTCTCAGACGTTGCGGAGTTATTGTTGACCATCCACTGAAATACTTAGTATTCAAAAGATTATCACCTTTTAACACCAGACTATAACCGTTACCAGAATACGAAATTGCAGCATTCCAAATAGCATAAGAAGGCAGTTCGTAGGTACCAATATTACTGCGATTCAGTGTTTTATGACGATTTGCATAATTTCCTCCAATTCCCAAACCCCAATTTCTGAAAATACCTTGATTGAAATTGTATTGCAACCACACATTCCCCATTTGAGAAGGTCCAGCACTTTCGGGACGCATATTCAAATACCCGGAAAACGAATCATCATTGGTTACCTCTGCATGGTTAATGCTATAACCAGCAACAACATTCAAGTTTTCCGATATTTTACCCGTTAAGCTGATTTCAACTCCGTTGCTTTTAATGCTGCCACCTTGTACACTGTTATTCTGATTATCCGGATCTGGCATTACTACATTGGTAACATCAATATTGTAGTAACTAATTGTAGTTGCTAAATGCTTGTTTAACCAATTCGTTTTTACACCAAATTCATATTGATTGGCTTGCTCTGGTTTGAATATCTTTAATCGCGGATTACTTCCATCTTTCTCCGCAACCATTGCCGGATCCACCTGAGAAAATCCATTCATATAGTTTCCAAACAAAGAAATTTGATCTTTAATTGGCTGATAAACAAAACCTAATCGATGCGATAATGATGTTTGACTGAATTTTTCTGTAGACCAAATTGTAGGTTGACCACTGAAATGATCCAATCTCAATGAACCTAAGAAGGAAAGTCTTGGTACGATTTCAATGACATCCGATATATAAGCACTACGTGTTTCAGTCTTCACGGTTGAAATAGAAGGATTTCTCCCATTAACCAACTGATCTACATATCCGGCACTCAGAATTCCGCTATCAGTACCCTTTATTACATTTACTTTACCATTTGCCACCCAAGCGTAACCATAATTCTTTACTTCACGTTGGAAATAATCCAAACCGATGAGCATCTTATTTTTGATAGAGCCTAACTTAAACTGACCATTAACATTTTGTTGAATACCTAAGGCTTGAGTTTCACCAGCAGCTTTGCTAATATAACGGGTAAAATCACCCCCGTTGCTAGCATCCCATAAATAATGATAATACCCATTCGACTGAGTTTGTGTGCTTGAAATTATGGTTTGAGACTTCCAGTTTGTAGAAATTTGATACAGAGCTTTCCCCTGAATCATGAAATGTGAATTCTTGATAGATAGATCGTTAGAAGTAAAACTCCGCGTATAAATTTGATCGAATTCTGAAATATTAGAGTCGTTGAAACTCAATTGAGCATATCGATTAAAGAAAATCATAGGAGCATTAGCCGCCTGAGATTCTTTATACTCTGCGTTAACATAAAAGGTCAAACGCTTGTTAGCCTGAAACAAAACCGAAGGAGCCACAAATACACTTTTTTGAAATCCAGCATCTTGGAAACTACCTTGACTATGAACACTGCTATTCAAACGAATAAACATTTTTTTGGACAGGGGTAAGTTTACATCCATCGTTAATCTTTGCAACCCATAACTTCCAGCAACCAATCCTACATCCCCCGAAAAACGATCGAAAGCTTGCTTGGTATTTATGTTTATTAATCCGCCGTAAGAAATCACTGCTCCTCCGTATAATGCACCTGATGGACCTTTGATTACATCTACACTCTCAATATTTGCAGGATCTATTGAGCCATTATTCAAACTGGGCATTCCGTTAATCATGGTTGGTTGGACGGAAAATCCTCGCATGGAGTAATATTCAGCTCCGTCACCACTGCGACCCGTTGATTCCCACAAACGAGCTACACCCGTAGCATTCTTAAGCGCATCATTCAAATTTGTTACAACCTGATCCGCTAGTATTTTCTTAGAAATGGTGTTGTAAACCTGAGGATTGTCTAAATCTTTCAGCATCATCTTACCTACAGCATACCCTGAGTCCAACTTATATTGATTGGCTTGGGTTAAAATATCCACTGTTTGGAATCGCATGGTATCAGACAGTCCATTTTGCGCATTAGCTTTGTATGAAACTACAAACAGCAATGTAACCGTACTTTTAATAATTAGTGATTTCATAATTCGATACAAAATTATCCTGTTATTTATCCTATTATTTTATCAAATGGGAAAATCGATTCGGAAATCGGGAAAACAGACCCGCTTTCCACTATTGTGTTCGCAATTGCTGGGGCGAATATCCATAAAATTGCTTAAATGCTGTGCTGAAGGATGCAGCATTTGTATAACCTACTTCCAGTGCGATTTCCAAAATATTCAACGACCCTTTTTTTAATAATTCATGCGCCAATTCCATTCGCAAGGATTGCACCATTGTGTAAATGGTTTTTCCATACATTTCTTTAAATCCTTTCTTTAAATAGCACTGATTAATACCTACTTCTTTGGCTATTTGAGGAATGGTAATACTCTCTCTGAAATTTCGTTGAATGAAATTCATCGCTTCCAAAACCTTATCTGAAGACTCATTTTTGTCCAAAAAACTACATGCATCGCAAATTGGCGCAATACGTTCACTCAATTCCAAACAATCCATCAACAGCCTTATTGCAATTGACTCCATTTGAATGTGAATTTTTAAGTCAAGTTCTGACTTTTCGTCTGCAGATGCCATCCATTCCAATTGAATCAGCTGATATAAAACTGCTTGTGATTCGCATGAAACATACAAAGGTTGGTAGTAATTATTTTTTAAATTTTGGGGGATGCTAGATCGGTTCTGAGGGATGTGAGATTGGTTTAGGGAATGGTGTGATGCCCCTTGATACTCAGTTCTTTTCGAAAAATATCTGGGTTCAAAAATCACATGAATTTGATACGACCGTCCTTCTAAATCAAATAAAAAATTATCAGGGTGTACGCGAAATACTATTTCCAAGCAACCATCTCGTTCTCCTAAAATAAACGACGTTGAATGAAATTGTTCTCGATACAATGCCGAAATCGAAGGCAAGGAATCATTTTTTGGGACTTTAATTTGGGCAACGGGATTCGGACTGGAAAAATCTTCAACCGCAATTGGATTCTCAGCAGAAACATCTATCCCCCGAAAAACCACTATTCGAATGTACTCACTAACCACAAAGCGACCCATGGAGCCGCAAACTTAAGGATTATTTTCCTTATTTTTAATTATTCTAAATAAAAATAAGCATTAAAAACGCAAGTAAGTACCTAAAGGTAACGCTTTACCAAAGTTGTCTTGAAGGTACAATTCCCCGCTTTCAAATTGCTTAACACCTGGGAAATGCGCCCGAATTAGATTTTGGGTAATCAAAGCAGAAAATCCGAGAGAATATAGGTTTATAACAAAAAAACCACCCGGTGCCAATAGTTCTGAACACATTTTCAAAAGTTCATTAATTTGCTTTTCTAAAACCCATTTTTCACCATCTGGCCCTCTTCCATAAGCGGGTGGATCGAGTATTATTCCTTGGTACTTTTTACCTCGTTTTACTTCCCGTTGAACAAACTTAAATGCATCTTCTACTACCCAACGGATTCCGTCTAATCCCGAAGTTTCCATATTTTCTCGACTCCAAGAAACCACCTGTTTTACACTGTCAACGTGTGTAACATCCGCTCCAGCTTGTTTAGCAGCTAGCGAAGCACCGCCAGTATACGCAAATAAATTGAGGACTTTGATTTCGGTTTTATTAGCACCTACTTTCATTTCCTGAATTCTTCGCGAAATAAAATCCCAATTATTCGCTTGCTCGGGAAATATTCCCACGTGTTTAAACGAAGTCATAGCTAAGCGCATTTTGAAATCCAAATTGGCGGATTTGTATCGAACTATCCAACGGTCAGGAACGCCTTTTTTTACAATCCAATTTCCTGCATCAGCATCCATTCGATCTGCATTTTTCCGAAAGAACGATGCGTGAGCTTGTTTTTCCCATTCCGAGTCTTTCAAACTCTTTTCCCATACAGCTTGAGGTTCTGGTCGTCGTAATATCCATTTACCAAAACGCTCCAATTTTTCAAAATTACCCGAGTCGATTAATTCATAATCTGGCAGATTTTCGGGCTTGGAAACCGAAATTGAAAACCTCAATTGATCTTGCATTTGTTCTAAACTACAAAGGTACACAGAGAATCAATTTATTCATCAAACCCCGAATTTTGTATTTTTCCGTAATCTTTGTTTAGCTTTTTGCAATTTTCCGTAAAGAATTTACATCCAAACTTTTTGCATTTAAAAACTTGCATTTAAATTGCCCCCTATGAAAAAAATTTACAGTTCCATTTTTCTTTCCATCGCTGCGTTTGTAGCTTGTGTTATGATTTTTAATAGTTGTTCATCCAACGAAAAAAATCAAACCGTTACCCTAAATAACATTGAATTCACTCTTGAAGGTCCTCTTTATTCTGGATCCAATCCGGCTCAATATACCTATCAAGTTGATTTAAAATCTCTTTTGGGAGATCAATTCGTGGAAGGGGGTAAAATTTCAGCAGCTTCATTAAAAAGTGCAAAAATTTCAAGTACAGATTCAGCAGCTAATTTCGATATAATTAACTCATTTGTATTGAGTTTAGCTTCCGACAATAAGGATGTAAAAATGCAAGAACTTGCACTTCTGAATCCCGTACCCGCTTCTTCTAAAACAGTTGAACTTAAGCCTTCTGCAGAAGCAAAAGCCGATGGTTTCTTTGCTGAAAAACAATTTTACATCGTTCTAGACGCCGACTTGAAAGAAGACATCGAAGCCAACATGACTTTTAAAGCAGATTTGGTTTTTGATGTAAACTACAAATAATTTAAAATATACGTTTGTTTATTAAAATTCAAAACAACCTATAATCGAAACGTTATAATTTAATTTCAATTCACAGTTGAAGAAGGGAACAAATTCCTGAAACAACCCTATTTATTTAAACATTTAAAACTTAATCAGATATGAGAAAATCATTGTTATTCACTATGTTGGTGGCTCTTACCACCTTATTAACTTCTTTTGTAAATCAAGATGCAGCTGGCGATCGTTTAATTGGTGTATGGGAACCAAGTAACGGCAGAGCCCGCGTTAAAGTTGAAAAAATCGGATCTAAATACTACGGTAAAATAGTTTGGTTAAAAGAACCTAATGATCCCGTTACCAAACAACCAAAAACCGATAAAAACAACCCGGATCCCGCACTTCAAAATGTGCCTTTGAAAGGATATAGAAACTTGAAAGACTTCGTTTACGCTGGAAATAACGAATGGAATGAAGGAACTATTTACGACCCTTTGAATGGAAGTACCTACAGCTGTACCATAAAAATGACCGACAAAAACACGCTAGAAATACGCGGTTATATTGGAGTTTCTGCTTTGGGTAGAACGGATATTTGGAAACGTTTAGAAGTTAAGGCTAAGAAATAATTTTCTATGACGAACTTCAAAGAATCCAGTAATTCGTTACTGGTCCTATTTTTTATATGCTTTTTCGGGGGATATTCCATCTCGGGTTGGTCTCAAACCGACACCGCAAAGGCATCCCCAGAAACAACTGAAGAAGAAGATTTCTCCCAGTACGACGAAGTGGGCTTTGCGGAAACGGGTGCAAAACGCTATTGTTCGCCTAAAATTGAAGGAATCAGTCCTCAGAAACTAATTGGACTTGGATTTGATTACCAAGCCGCTTATAAAATGAACTTAGGCAAATTGGCAACTCCCACTGCCATTGGAGATTCAATGCAGTACAAAGTTGGAAATTCCAGTGGTATGCGCTTCAACTGCAACATTCCGGTTATTTCTAAAACCAACATTGTTTGGCAAATGGGTGCCAATTACTGGGAAACCGGCTATTCAGGAATGGAACCTGAAATTACAAGTGGTGTAGTTAAGCCTTCAAATGACCTTGCGACAGAACTATCCAAAAACGGTTTGCGAACTATGGGCTTGAACACTACTATTTTCAAACCCTTTAACGAAACCAATTTTGTTCTGTTTCAGGGATCTGCTGACCTGAGCGGTGACTATGATTGGAATTTAATGCCTGCAAAATACCTGAAGTACTCTGCAGCCGTGGTTTTTGGTAAACGTCCTTCAGAACGCAAACAATGGGGTGTTGGTTTGGCTAGAACCTACCGTGTAGGGGAATTGAACTATATTCCTATTATTATGTACAATTCCACAGATGCACAAAACAAATGGGGTTCAGAAATTCTATTTCCTGCTCGTGCTCACGTGAGAAGAACGATTAATCCTAGAAATATGATCTTCGCCGGATACGAGTTGGAAGGCCAATCCTATAGATTGTACCGAAATTCTGTTTACCGTCCAGAAGATTTAGAAATTCGCAGAGGTGAAATTCGTTTGCGCATGGTTTACGAATGTTCATTGAAGGATTTCATTTGGCTTTCGGTACAAGCAGGTTACAGAATCAATTACAGATACGATGTCGACCGATTGGAAAATGGGAAAGAAATTTATCGTGCTTTTGGTTTGCTTTCCAAAGAACCTTATGTAATGACCAATTCGCTAACCAACCCTTTGTATTTTAATGTCAGCATTAACTTAGTCAGCCCCTAATAAATTTATTATTTCTTAATTACTAATTTCAATAACTACCGTCATCATTATGTAATGTTGGCGGTATTTTTTTTCATTCCGATTTACCGATTAAACTTAGATTGTATTTTGCGAGTCTATATCCAAATGATTGCTTCTAAAACACTTCGGCCGCTTGCTATCAAATTTTCAAAAGTATTACTTGCAATCGTAACCCTGTTGTCCATATTGCCAACAAATAGTAATGCACAAAATATCTGTTACCCCTTTATCCAACGTAAATACATCAATTGGAATGAAGTAGTTTCAGGTACACGACAATTTCAATCGTTAAATGCTAGAGCCATCAGCAACCATGAAAAATTTGCATGGTTAGGAGCGTATGGGAATATTACCAATGGAAATCATGCCGACGCGTTATTGCTACAGTACAACGATACTGGTAAATTTCTCAAAGCTTTGCGTTTTGGTACTTTAGGAGCAAACAACAACGAACAGATTTATGACATTCAAACTACCTCCACTGGTTCAGTAGTAGTAGTAGGTTCAACAACGGGTGTTAGCTTATCTGGTGCCAGCTTAGGTTTTATTAGTTATTTCACAGGAAATGGAAAACTAAAATGGACTAAAACCACCCCTTCATATTCAAAAACGGGTAATACCAATTCCGATATTTACAACTCAGTACATGTTTACAATTCAAATACCTTCTTAGCAGTTGGTGAAGGCAGTCAATACTCCGGAAAGCGAAACATTATCATTACTCAATTAGATAGTTCTGGGGGAATATCTTGGTCAAAAAATATTGATCTTAACAACACTGAACATCACGCTTTAGGGGCAACCCGATACGGCAATGAATGGGTGATCACGGGTTGGTGTCGCAGTACACAAACGTATCCATTTGCCATTTTCGTTAATAATTCCGGAACCATTCGTCAAATTTGGAAAGGCCAAACTAATGGTACGAATCAATTTTCGAGAGTAACTGTAGGACCCAATGGCACAATTTATGCCGTAGGTACTTCGGGAACAGGTTTAACATCCAATGTATTGGTAACCGCATTTTATCCCTCAGGAAATATCAAATGGAACAGAGCTATTGGAGCCAACAACACACAGGAAAACGGTCAGCACATTTTAGTTGAAGGGGCAAACTTATGGGTTAGTTCTACTACACAAACCTTCTTTAACAATCGAATTCAAATCTTTCAACTAGATACTGCCAACGGAACAACTGTTTCCAACTCAAAATCTTTATCCAATGGCAACACTAATTTTGTAGGATTTGCCAACGCAAGAAGCTTTGACTTCCTAAAAAAAGGAGGTATGACCTCATTAGGAATTGATAATGCTGCAGGTGTTCATGGTAACTTCATGATTAATAGCCCTTGCAATACCAATTGCGGAACAAATAATGTAACATTAACTGGTGGTAATGCCAATTGGACTTGGAACACTACTACTTACACTGAAAACAGTTTAAACTCACATAACAGCTTAAATTTTGATACCAACAGTCTGAATTTTAATACCGTTGTTAACTGTAGCCAAGCTTGTCCATTACCAACTAAAGTTACTACCACGCCATTGTTGATGTGCCCTGGTCAAACCTCTGTTAATGTCAATGCAACTCAAACTTTAGCGGAGACCTACCAATGGAGCGATGGTTCAGGTAGCGGTACGCGCACATTCACCAATTCTGGAATCTATTACTTAACTACATCAAATGCCTGCGGTTCACGAAAAGACACCGTAGAAATCATTAAAGCTACAGCACCGATAAAACCGAATATTAAGGATACCACTTTTTGCAGTGTTACATTTAGCTATTCAGTAGATTTAGCACAAATAGGCTCAAAATACGTTTGGGATAATGGTAGTACCTTGCCAACTCGAACCTTTACTCGAGCGGGTGTATATTGGATCGACACCCGAAATGATTGCGGAAGCAGAGTAGACTCTCTCCGTTTAAAAGTAATTCCTCCGCCCGTATCGCCCAAAATACCTGATACCGCTATCTGCGCTGCTCAAACTTTAATATTTGATTTCCCAAGACAGTGGACTTCTACTTACACTTGGCCTGATAACGATACTACTTTACCTAAAACTTGGTTTACTTCGGGGGATGTTATTCTGAAAATTTCCAATGCCTGCGGACAATTATTCGATACCGTTAAAGTAAAATTGGTATACCCACCTATGGCTTCACTTGCGGTAGACACTACATATTGCTCTCGACCCGTGAGTTGGAATGTGGATTGGACTCAACCCGGAATTAGCAATTATCAGTGGTATGATTTCAATACTTCGCCGAAGAGAACACTTTCCTACCCCGGTAAGTACTTTTTAACGGTTTCAAACTTTTGTGGTTCATTCACCGATACCTTTAACATCTTGCTTGATACCATCCCAGTAAAAAGATTGGTTGATAATGTATGGTTCTGCCAAGGTGATGTTTATGTTATAAAAGGAAATCAATTTGGTGGCAATTATAAATATAAATGGAACAACGGGGCTAAGGTTCCTGATATTGGAGTTGCTCAAACAGGAACCTACATCCTTGAAACTTATAATACTTGCGGAACTCGACTGGATACCGTCAACGTATTTTCAGTGCGCTGTGATTGTAAAATGTGGATGCCCAACGCATTCACTCCAAATGGGAGTCCCGGAGTAAATGATGAAGTTCGTCCCTTGTTTGTAGATGATTACGGAAATACGTGTGGAGTAAAAACAGGATACTGGAGCATTTATAATCGTTGGGGTGAGTGTGTTTTCAAGGAAAGACCTTTATCTGAGGCTTGGAACGGTATTTATATGGATCAACCCTTACCGCCTGGTGTTTACATATACTTGATCAACGCAACATTTGATGCATCGGTTACTGGATTCCGTAATTTCTCTGAGAAAGGAACCATTCTTTTGCTGGATGCTTCAAAAAATTAATTACACAACAACTAAACCAAAATAACTATGAAAAAATTAAATCTGATTCTGCTATTGGCTTTATTTATGCCTTTTAGCGATTCGCTTTTTGGACAAACTACAACTGGGGAAGGTTTTGAAGGAGCGGCATTTCCTCCACAAGGATGGACCACAATTGGTGGCGGCGGATTTGGAGCTGGATGGTCACGACGAACCACAGCCAATGCTGGTACAACTCCAACTGTAACCCCATTCTCTGGAGCAGGAATGGCTCGATTCACAGCGAGAAATGTTGCATCTGGAACCACACAAACACTGGTTTCACCAGTAATTGACTTAAGCAAACGTAGTACTTCTAATTCTTATATTTCATTATATATGTTCAGAGATACTGTGTATAATACAGATGACTCTGTAACGGTTTGGTTCAATACTACCAATTCATTAACAGGTGCTACCCGCCTTCAAGGTATCAAGAGATATGCCAAATCTATGTATCCAGATTCTGGAGCACATGCATGGTATAAGTATTCTTTTGCAATTCCCTCAAAATTCAATTCAACTAAAAACTACTTCCTAATTCAAGGTACTGCACGTGGTGCAGCTCAGGGTGGAAATATGTTTATTGATAGTGTAACTTGGGATGCGTTTCCTACATTTTGTGAAGGCAAACCTGATGCTGGTACTGTAACTGCTTCTACTTATTATATCTGCGGTAATGTAGGACCATCTACCATTACAGTTTCGAATTATACTACTTCAACTGGATCTACATTATCCTGGCAAACTTCTACAGATTCCATTACATTCACTACCAACGCTTGGACACAACCCGTTAACACCGGTAATTTTAGCGCAACAATTGGAACCTATAGATACATAAGAGCCATCGTTTATTGTTCAAAATCAGGAGAATACGATACGTCTAATACCATTAAGCTATGGATAGATAATACAGCAACTCCACCCACCATTACGGTAACACCGAATAATGCTGCAATTTGTACTGGCTCAACTACTCCAGCAATGCTAGTGGCAAGTGGCGCTTTGACCTATTCTTGGTCACCAAGTACAGGTTTGAGTTCCATCCTTACAGATACCGTTTACGCATTACCTTCAGTTTCAACCTTCTACACTGTTTCTGGAGTAGACGACAAAGGTTGCACAGGAACTCGAAACGTAGCTGTTCAAATTGTAAATGGCCCTAACGTAACACTTACTGCATTAGATACTACCGCATGTGAAGGTGATTCTGTTAGATTAACAGCACAAGCATTTGGAAACGGTAATACTTATTTATGGAGCACCGGAGCTACTACTAATTTCACTATGGCAACTGCTACTGGAGCCGTAACCAATTATTCAGTAACTGTAAAAAATCAACAAGGTTGTACTACCACCAGAACTCAGAATATTTATGGTATTGCCCCTCCGAAAGCAGCATACAAGTCAACAATTGTAAATGGAAGGACGGTTAAATTCGACTTCGACGGTACAGATGCCGCAGATGTATATTGGAATTTTAGCGATGGCAACGAGAGTTTTCAAAAATCAACGACCTACACATTCAGTGCTGATGGAACATTTAAGGTGATGTTAATTGCAAATAATCCTCCTTGTACAAGTGATACCATCTACTTTGATGTAACGGTGAAACAAACTTCAGGAGTAGAAAACAACGTTTTAAGTCGTTTGCATTTTGCACCTAATCCTTCTGAAAACAGCACTATTTTACATTTCGATGGTGTAGAAAATAACGTTCAATTGCAATTATTCGATGTAACTGGTAGAACCGTATTAAGTCAAAAACATACTCAAATCAACGGTGATTCAGGAATACCCATCAATACTAACTTGTTAACTAACGGAATTTATTACATGCACATTATTTCCGAAAAAGGTCGTTCTATCGTATCTTTAGAGGTTCAAAAGTAATGTGATTAAAATGCAGCAAATTTCAACGCAGAAAATTGAAAAATTCAAATTAAAATACAACGCTACAATCCTGTTTTCTATTGCAGCGTTTTCATTGTTTTTCTGGGGATGTCATAGTACGGCATCCCCAATAAAAACAGCTACAAAAACATCTAAAAATCCAGACACCATTACCCTCATTTTTGGAGGAGATATGATGGGACATGGACCTCAAATACAAGCAGCATTAAACGATTCAACCCAAGAATATCACTATTTACCTTGGTTTAAATACATCACTTCATACATCCATTCAGCTGATTTCGCTATTGCAAATTTGGAAGTCACACTAGCTGGACCACCCTATCAAGGCTATCCGCAATTCTCATCCCCCGACAAATACGCAAAAGACATTTACAACGCAGGTTTTAATGTATTGGTAACTGCAAATAACCATTCGCAAGACGGTGGCAAAAAAGGGTTAATTCGAACATTGGATGTGCTCGATAGTTTTAAAATTCCACATACTGGTACATTCAGAGATACCCAAGAATTCGAACGCAACTACCCCTTAATGTTAGAGAAAAATGGTGTTAAAATCGCAATTCTAAATTTCACATACGGCACCAACGGCCTTATCGTAAAGCCTCCTACTATGGTTAATTTAATCGATACCGTTTGGATTGAACGCGCAATCAATAAAGCAAAAAAGAATCAAGCCGATTTAATCATTCCTGTTGTACATTGGGGTGTTGAATACCAACGACACGAAAACAAAGAACAACAACAATTAGCATCGTTTTTGGCTCGAAAAGGCTGTCATGCAATTGTTGGAATGCATCCACACGTTATTCAACCTATTAAAACGGTGAAAAATTCATTGGGACAAGAAATTCCAGTTGCTTATTCACTTGGAAACTTCGTCTCCAACCAACGCGAACGATATAAAGATGGAGGAATTATGTTCAAACTAACGTTTGTTCGCCGGGCGAATAATCGCTCCCCAAAAGATGCTTCCTCTATCACTTTGATTGAATACTCACATTTGCCATTTTGGATTCATAAAGTAAAACCTTACGAAGGGGATCCTAGATTCGGAAAGGGTTATTGGATGCTAACAGAAAAAGAGCTCCCCCTTTTGCAAGGAGAAGCTCTCTCAAATGCGAAACAATTCTTTGAAGATACTCGAGAATTGTTATCGCCAAAATAACTTAGTTTATTCTGAAATTCCGATTCGTGAATAATACTTCAGATTGTAAAATATGATCTCGGATTTTTAAATCGAACTACTGGAATTATTGCATTCCTTCTGGACTTTGCATTTGGGGTTCTTCTTTTCCAGGTAAACCAGGTTTAACTGAAATCAACTCAACCTCAAATACAGAAATTCCATACATATCTTCAAAATTGCGAGCAGATCTAGAAAGTACCGGGTTCAGTTCATTGCTCACTTGCAACACGAATTTTCCACCTGCAGCTGTTTTTAAGAATGCCTCTTCCAATGGAGCCAAATTCAATGACTTAACCGTTCCACGGAAAGGAAACTTATCTTTAGTATTGTCTACCAAAACTTCTCCTTTACCCGTTTTGAAAATGTAACGACACTCAACGGTATCCCAAGCACCAGGAACACTACCGCTACCGGCTTTTACTACTTTGTAATATCCGCGACTTGGTAACATAGAAACCCCTGATTCTTTAGAGAAACTCTCTAACTGCTTTTTGGTTTCTTCTTGAAGTGTCTTCATTTTTTCGTTTTGCTTCTTTGTGATAAAGCTCTTACGAACTTCTTCCATCTTTTCATTACTCAAAGCATAACCTGAATCTTTCGCCATACCATCGCGTAAACCACGCAAAAAAGCACCAGCAGAAATATTGTCTAATCCCTGTCTTTTTAACGTATTACCAATACTTACACCCACCGCGTAGCTAAAAGAATCTTCGCTTGACTTGGGATCGGCTTTTGTATCAACCGACTCACCACAACTTCCCAACAAAGCAACCGCTGTTAAAGGAAGTAAAAAAGTATATTTTTTCATTTTTAGTTATTTAATAATTAGGCGTAAATTTCCTCTTTGCGTGACTTGATTTGGGAATCTTCAGCGTATTCCTCGTAATTCATGTATTTATCAATCATACCATTCGGAGCAAGTTCAATGATTCGATTTGCAATTGAGTTCATCACTTCTTGGTCATGTGAGTGGAATAAAATGATACCCGCGAATTCTTTCATACCGTTGTTCAATGCTTGAATACTCTCCAAGTCCAAATGGTTCGTTGGTTCATCAAACAACCCAACATTGGGAGATTCCATCATCATCTTACTTAACATGCAACGCACTTTTTCACCTCCTGAAAGTACGGTACACATTTTCTGAGTTTCTTCTCCACTAAATAGCATTCTTCCCAGAAATCCGCGAATAAATGTTTCGTCCTTCTCCGTAGAATATTGACGTAACCAATCCACTAAGTTGATTTTCTCGGTGAAAAAATGTGCATTTTCGTTGGGTAAATAACCCATGGTTACTGTTACACCCCAACGAATTTCACCAGCAGTGGGATTAATATCCCCCCATAAAATCTTGAAGAAGGTATTAAGCGCTAGTGTATTACGCGAAACAAATGCAATTTTATCTCCTTTATTTACCGTGAAACTAATATCTTTAAACAAGTATTTGCCATCCTCTGTTTTGTAAGATAAATTCTCAACGGTTAAGATCTGGTCTCCAACTTCACGATTTTGTTTGAAGAAAATACCGGGATATTTACGTGTACTTGGTTGAATTTCTTCAATATCTAATTTCTCCAACATCTTCTTACGCGCTGTAGCTTGACGACTTTTCGCCACGTTGGCACTAAAACGCGCAATGAAGTCCTGTAATTCTTTCTTCTTTTCTTCAGCTTTCTTGTTCTGATCGCTGCGTTGGCGTAAAGCTAACTGAGAACTTTCGTACCAGAAGGTATAGTTTCCTGAGAAAATTTTAATTCTGCTGAAATCAATATCACAAACGTGAGTACAAACATTATCTAAGAAATGTCGGTCGTGACTGACAACCAAAACGGTGTTTTCGAATTGCGCTAAGAAATCTTCCAGCCAACGAATGGTTTCAACGTCCAAGTCGTTGGTAGGTTCATCCATCAACAACACATCTGGATTACCAAAAAGCGCTTGTGCAATTAACACTCTCACTTTTTGATTACCTGAAAGTTCTTTCAGTAATTTACCATGGTGTTCTTCTATAATTCCCAAGCTACTCAACAAAGTAGCTGCATCGCTTTCTGCATTCCAACCATCCATTTCTGCGAAATCACCTTCCAATTCAGATGCGCGTATTCCGTCTTCCTCGGTAAAGTCTTCTTTGGAATACAAACGCTCTTTTTCTTCCATGATGGCCCAAAGTTTTGAGTGACCTCGAATTACGGTCTCCAAAACAGGAAATTCATCAAACTGAAAGTGGTTCTGTGACAGAACTGCCATACGTTTACCAGGCTCCATATCAACTGAACCTGTATTGGGTTCAATTTCTCCGGAAAGGATTTTTAAGAATGTAGATTTACCAGCACCATTAGCGCCGATGATTCCGTAGCAATTACCTCGGGTGAATTTCAGATTTACATCCTCAAATAGAACTCTTTTACCAAAACGAAGGGATACGTTTGAAACTGTTAACATGTATTTTAAAAATTGAGGTGCAAAGGTACGAAATCAACTGAATAAAGAGAAACTCCCGTCCATGCGTAAATTCATGATGGATTGTCCTCTAGATTCAACCATTTCTCGATTAAACATATAATACCTTGCTGGCTTATTGCTCACACCTATCTGTTTCTCTGTTAGGGGAATTAAAACTCCGCTATTCAACATTTTTCTGCGGAAATTCCTTTTGTCTAAATCGCGTTCCAAAATTGTTTCATACAATGACTGAAGCTGACTCATGGTGAATTTCTCTGGCAATAACTCAAATCCTATGGGTCGAATTTGAACAATTTCACGCAGTTGACGAAGCGCAGACTCGAAAATTTCGTTATGGTCGAATGCCAATTCCGGAATTTCATGAATGGGAATCCAAACTGCCTCTTTTGAAAATGAACCCGGATGCAAGTTTACTTTTCCCGAATCAATTAACGCCATGTAGGCAACGGTAATTACTCGAGCATCGGGGTCTTGTCGAACGCTTTTCAACCAGGAACGGTCTTTTTGTTTAGCAACACGTAGTGGGTCACCAAAAGCTTGAAATTGTTCAAGATAGATTCCTTTCAATCCGGTTAACTCGGCCAATACTCGCTTCGCTGCTTCATCTAAATTCTCGTCATCACGCACCAAATCTCCAGGTAACGCATAGTGAATATCATCTGTTTCCGTAATTTTGTTGGGAATACTTCTGCGTATCAACAACAATCTTAGCGTCTCTTGACTGAATCCGAAAATTACACAGTCTGTGGATACGTGGGGGTTTACACTGGCCAATTGAGACATAAATCGAAGCAAAGATATTCAAGTACGCTCCTTTTTACAAATCAAATCATTACTCTAGTTAGTGTTTATTTGACACTAATTAAAAATTTACCTATATTGCACCACTTTTGTAATTTAATCAACCAAATATGTTACTCGTAGCTGATAGCGGAAGCACCAAGTGTGATTGGGTCTTCACCGATGGAAAAGATACTCGTATCACCCTGCACACCATGGGATTCAACCCATTTTTTCATCCAACTGAGTTAATTGAATCAGAAATTCGTAAAAATACCGAATTGGCTGATTTAGCTCCCGTTGTGGAATACGTGTATTTTTACGGAGCAGGTGCATCTAGCGCTTCTCGTAACGCAATTGTAGAAAAGGCACTGAAATCCGTTTTTACCAAAGCTCAAGTAACAGTTGATCACGATCTCAATGGCGCCGTTTATGCCACTTGCGGTGATGAACCTGGAATTGCGTGCATCATGGGTACGGGTTCTAATTCTTGTTATTTCGACGGATCAAACATCCACGAAGAAGTTCCCGCACTAGGTTATGTTTTAGGGGACGAAGCGGGTGGAACATTCTATGGAAAAGAATTATTGAGAATGTTCTTGTATAAAGAACTTCCGGCAAAAATCCACCAAGGATTGATTGATCGCTACGGACTAACCAAAGAAAGCATCTTTGAAGCAGTATATAATAAGCCCAATCCCAACGTGTATTTGGCTTCATTCATGCGCTTCCTAAGCGATAATCGCGAAGAAAAATGGGTACGCGATTTTATATATAACGGATTTAGTAAGTTCATCAACATCCATATTTGGAAATACGAACATCATAAGGATGTTCAAGTTCATTTCGTAGGTTCCGTTGCTTATCATTTCCAAGATTTATTGCGTGAAGCCTGCAAAATCCATCGCTTGAACATTGGTGTAATCACTTCTGAACCAGTGGTAAATTTAGTTGATTATCACCTGAATAAGATTCTAGTGAACGCATGAAAAAAGCATTTATCCTTGACCTAGACGGTGTGATTTGTGATACAGCCGTGTTTCATTTTGAAGCATGGGAACGTCTAGCTCAAGAATATAATTACCAACTAACCGAGCACGACAACGAACAACTCAAAGGGGTTTCACGCGTTGATTCACTTAAATTCATACTTTCCAAAGCCAATCATACTATTTCAGAAGAACAATTTCAACTGGATTTGGATAGAAAAAATGAATGGTACTTAGAAAAAGTAGCGGAAATGAACCAGTCTCACCTACTTGAAGGAGTGACACGCTTTTTTGAACAATGCCAATTCCATCAAATTCCATTGGGTTTAGGCTCTGCTAGTAAAAATGCACGATTGGTTTTAGAAAAAGTTGGATTGATTAATGCTTTTCAAGCCATTGTAGATGCATCCACTGTGGTAAACGGAAAACCCCATCCAGAAACGTTTCTGAAAGCGGCAGAATTACTGGGGTATGAACCTGAGAACTGCATCGTTTTTGAGGACAGCAGTTCGGGAGTTACCGCCGCAAAAAGTGCAAAAATGTTTGCAGTTGGCATTGGGAAAACAGAAGATCTTCCACTAGCTGATTATTGCATACCCAATCTAGGCGAATTTGATTTTTCGAATATTTAGCATTGCCGAATCAAAGCAACTCCACATAAAAACGAAGCACCACCGCATTAAATACAAGCACATCAACAATAAATTCAAGCGAATCCAAAATAAACCGCTGGAACTATCA
>CAYPYX010000031.1:1482-5937 GCA_964415065.1 uncultured Rhizobium sp. | reverse complement strand
ATCTAACATTTCAACCCTAAAACCCCTAACATGATTCAATACTTCAAAGCACATCCTTGGAAAGTAATAGAAGAAGGATTTAATCCGGAAATGAATGAAATTGCCGAAAGTATCTTCAGTATCGGTAATGGTATGATGGGCCAACGCGCCAATTTAGAGGAAACCTTTACAGGAAAATCACTGCAAGGAACCTATGTAGGTGGCGTATACTATCCAGATAAAACCCGTGTGGGTTGGTGGAAGAATGGATATCCAGAGTATTTCGCCAAAGTAATCAATTCCACTTACTGGAGCGGATTAATCATCAAGGTGAATGGAGAGGAAATAGATTTAAATCAGGCTGAAGTTCTTGATTTTTATCGCGAGTTGGACATGTACAACGGAGCGTTGCACCGAAATGCACACATTCGCTTAAAAAATCAAATTGGAGTTTGGATAGAATCTACACGCTTCTACTCATTAATTAACAAAGAATACAGTGCACTCAAATATTCTATTAAAACCGACACCGATTGCACCATTGAAATATGTAACTATTTAGACGCAGATATTTCTAATAAAGATTCAAATTATGGAGAAAAATTCTGGGATGCCATCAGCCAGGAAGCCAAAGAAAATCAACTTCATTTATTGATAAAAACTAACAAATTAAATTGGATATTAGCTACTTCTTGTGAATTCCAAATATTTGAAAATCAATACGAATTATCCATAGCTTCCTTACACGAAACTCGTAATAAATTTGCCGCCAGCACCTATTCTCTGCAAGCAAAATCGGGTAATCAATATTCTTTCGTAAAACATGTTATTACATCCAGTAATTTTAATCATCCAGACGAAGGAGTGTTGATTCACGCCAAAAAATCCCTCCAAAAAATGACCGTTTCGTCCTTTGAAACACATTTAGAAATGAGTTCAAAAGCTTGGAATGAAAAATGGGAAAACAGTGATGTAGAAGTGTTAGGGGATGTAGCAGCTCAACAAGCTGTTCGATACAACATTTTCCAGTTGAATCAAACCTATTGTGGTGATGATCCACGTTTAAATATTGGCCCAAAAGGCTTCACCGGTGAAAAATACGGAGGGAGTACTTATTGGGATACAGAAGCGTATTGCATGCCCTTCTATTTGGTTACCAGTGAATCATCCATCTCCAAACAACTGCTTTTATATCGCTACAAACAGTTAGATAAAGCTATTGACAATGCAGCGAAACTTGGATTCAATCAAGGTGCAGCTTTATATCCAATGGTTACCATGAACGGAGAAGAGTGCCACAACGAATGGGAAATAACTTTTGAAGAAATCCACCGAAATGGGGCAATAGCATATGCCATCTATAACTACATCGAACACACTGGAGATTGGAACTACCTTACTGAAGGAGGATGGGAAGTACTACTAGGGATTAGTCGTTTCTGGTCACAACGAGTTCATTGGTCCGACAGAAAAAAACGCTATGAAATGCACGGCGTAACAGGTCCAAACGAATACGAAAACAACGTAAATAACAACTGGTATACGAGTTATTTGGCACTGTGGTGCATGAAATTCACCGAGGAAGCAACGAATTGGTTAAAGCAAAATAATTCCGAACTCTTCATTCAATTAGTTGACAAAACTCAATTTAATGAAACCAACGAATTATCGAAGTGGAATCACATCCGCCAAAACATGTACCTTCCTCACGATGAGGAACTTAATATTTACGTTCAGCACGACGGCTTCTTAGAGAAAGAACTCATACCAGTTGCTGACTTGGCACCCGAACATCGTCCATTAAATCAAAAATGGAGTTGGGATCGGATTTTGAGAAGCGTTTACATCAAACAAGCTGATGTATTGCAAGGATTTTACTTTTTCGAAGATGATTTTACCGACGAACAACATAAAACCAATTTTGACTTCTATGAACCCTTTACCGTTCATGAAAGCTCTTTAAGTCCCTGCGTTCACAGCATTTTAGCCGCAAAAAATTCCAACATGGAAAAAGCCTATGAAATGTATGTCCGCACCGCGCGCTTAGACTTAGACAATTACAATAACGACACCGAAGATGGCTTGCACATTACGTCTATGGCGGGCAGTTATCTAAGTATTGTTCAAGGTTTCGGCGGATTAAGAATCAAAAATCAAAAGTTATTTATTCAACCACAATGTCCGAAACAATGGCAAGGATATTCATTTAAAATATTATACATGAACAATCCAGTGGACATTAGAGTGGAAAATGTTTTAGGTGCGAAACCCAAAGTTACCGTTTCGAACTTGGGTGAAAATGATATAGAATTGTGTTTAGGAAGTACCAAAATTGTAGTAGATGCCTTTAAAATAGGGGCAAAACAAACAGTGGTACTTTAATTTAAGGCTATTACAATTACATTCATATTCATTGCCGGTTTATTTTTGTGGTTTACCATAAGAAATAAATCGGCAATTACTTTTCCATAATTTATTCTCAGATAATTCTATTTCGTAGAATTTTTTCTAATTTCACTCAATGAATTTTGCGAAATTCCGTAAATTCTAATTGGAATGCAGGAAAATAAAAGGAAATTTCAGACAATAATCGAGTAATTAGTTTCCCATGCTATTTAAATTTACCCAATTTATACAACCCCTATACCATCGATATAAAAGAATTCTAATTCTTTTTGTATTCATTATTGCTTCGGTTTTCACCTTTAATTTTTGTTCAAAAAATGACCATGAGGAAGAAACTTTTTATCGCTTCAAGGTAAACTCAGCGGATTCCATTTGGAATTATTATTCTGAAAATAAAAACTCGCTTGCCGCTTGGTATTTAAGCTCGCTTACTTCTCGATTGTATTTCAATCATCCCAAAGAATACGAAAAACTACATAATTATAGAACCAAATATTTAAGCGAACACCCGAACGATTCATTAAATGCCTTTTATGTTTTAGACACTACCTACACCTACCTATGGAGTTTTGATGAAAAATTAACGCCTATTGCCGTAAATAATCTTAAAAAATTTAAAGGACTCGAAGACAATTTCTACTATCAGATGACCTTATTCAACATCTTTGGTAGTTATCATTTTTATGTAGGAGAACTCGATTCAGCCGATAAATATTTCAATAAGGGATTTGAACGAGCTTCAAAAGTTAAATTATCAAATTATATTTATGACTACAGCTTGAATTTAGGAGCTTTGGCCACTAGCCGGGGATTTTATGGAGTAGCTGCCGATTATTTCCTTATTGCATTAAAAAATTCTGAAAAGCGCGATAATGCTATGCTGTTCAACAATATAGCTACATCCTATTTACAAGATGGCAAGGTTGACAAAGCATATTACTATATCAATAAAAATCGTACTTTACTTGATCCAACCAATCATACCTATGAGGGTCAAATTGCGAAATTGACGTATATCGGATACTTACTTGAAGTCCAAAAACCTCGTGAAGCGGATAAATTATTGAGCGTGCTAAATGAAAATGAGATTCAGCCTATCTACCAAGGTGAACTCTTTCATAAACGTTTTGTATGCCAAATGTTGAAAGAAAAATACAGAATCAACACCGTGAATATGGAACAATTTTTGGCTGAACATTCCAATAAATTTGTAACCTATTATTCCACCATTCTAACGAATTCAAGTTCTTCAATATTGGATTATATAGAGAAAAACTATTCTATTTTCGCTCGACTCATCGAAGAAGCCGATGCCAACATAAGTTTTAATGAATTGTTACCTATTGCTAAATACAATTATTATGAGTTAAAACAATTTGGATTTAAATCTAAAGGTAATTTAGCGCAGGCTTATGCTTATTCAGACCAATCTAAAGTACATCTGTCTGAACATTATGCTCAAACCGATAGCATTCGTGTAGCGGATTTACAGCAGAAATTCACAGTTAGTGAATTCAATGAAAAATTAGATGCTTCACAAGCGGAACTTGATCGTAAAAAGCAGGAATTAACATTAACCGTGGTTGTTATAATTTTAATGACGGTTATGTTAGTGGCGTTAGTATTTCAAGGGAAAAAACTAAATGCAAATAAAACACGACTTATAGAACAGCAACGATTACTCTTGGAATCGCGTCAAAGGGATTTAGATCACTTAGAAACAGAAAAAGAACTGCAAGCGAAAATCATGAGTATCTCTGAAATCATTGTCAATAACGGGCGAGCAATTCTACAAATTATTAAAAATTCACCCCATTCCTCCTTACCTGAAATGATAGAAATTCGCCAAACATTAGAGCAAATTTCACTCATTGATTCTGCGGTTGATACGCATGTTCCACCACCTATTAAAGAATACAGAATCGATGAAATTCTCAACAAACTGGGTATTACGGAAGAGCTTACCGATTCACAAATGAGAATTTTAGCTTTAACATTGGAAAATTACAAGGCTAAAGAAATTGCCGTGTTAATGAACTTAAGTTACGCCTATGTTCGAAATGTACAAAG
>CAYPYX010000031.1:0-1382 GCA_964415065.1 uncultured Rhizobium sp. | reverse complement strand
GCAGCCATTGCGAAGAAAGTTGTAATTTTTTTCATAATCTTGAGTTTTTAATAAGTTTTGTTTTAAGTTGTTGTTTGTGCTAAACTCTTTTCAAATACCGTGCCAAAAAATTAAAACATTCTATCTAACTGATTTTCATACACATTAACTACTACAATAGCTACTTCAACTTTGGGTTAGTTGTCCTGATTCAAATCCAAATTCGTCCAATTATTAAAATTTTTCATTGATTTGAGGATTCTTAAACCCCAAATACTTAGCCTTTTTCACTTGATGTGCTTTCAAATTGTAAAGTGACTGGTACGGACCTTCTGCAATAAATAAATTAATCAACCACGCAGGCACACTTCCACCAGGCTCTGTATTTAGAAAATAATTACATTTCAATTTATTTTTACCCATTGGCAACACTTCCCACTTGATATCACTTCGATTAACTCGGACCACACCTTTGTTCACCGGCTTCAGTTTCGGCTCTGATTTATTGATAATGGTTACCTTTCCTGTTGCTTCATCTTGACTGATTTTTACCCGCATACATACATCCCGATCATCTGTTGGCCAAGGCGTTTTAATCAGTTGATACATAGTGTATTCCAAATCCGATACTTTCTCCACTAAATCCGAAGCTCCTGTTGCATAAATCCAGTTTTTATAGTTCGGATAATCCGTAATTACCCCAATGAAGGTGTTGAGACTGCAATCCAATTCCAAAGTTGCTTTGATTTCCTTGTATGGAGATTCCAATTGGTCGCGAGTAAATACTTCGATTCCGTTGGACGAAACGATTCGTTCCCAGTTTCTTTTTTTCTTCGGGGGATGGGATTGCGGTTGAACAAACTCTCTGTACCCGTTGTACCTGTCACCCACCGATTTCGGTGTGTACGAAACCAAACCAATTGAAAGTGTTATACCAACCGATAAAATTGCAAATTGTTTGATCAACATGATGTTATGCAATACAATATTACGTATAGGCAACAGAATAATGGAAAAAATAATGGTTTAAAATATCTATGAAAAAGGACAAACTTATTTTATCTTTCAAACACAAACAACTAAAATTCAGGGATTTACCGATAATTATTCAATCAGAATTTTCATATTGCACTATTTTTAGTGCATTTTATTCAATAATTTGTACCGAAAAAAGTGCAAAAAATCAATATCATCGATTTTTTGGTAATCCCAAAAAAGACTTATATTTGCAGTTCTAATTCGGGCCTATAGCTCAGTCGGTTAGAGCACCTGACTCATAATCAGGTGGTCCCTGGTTCGAGCCCAGGTGGGCCCACTGAAAAATCCTCTCTATATGGGAGGATTTTTTGTTTTAACTCACATTCGAATATTTAATTCGAGTTTGCCACCAAATCCGAGTTCAA
>CAYPYX010000030.1:0-25131 GCA_964415065.1 uncultured Rhizobium sp. | reverse complement strand
GTAACAGTTATCGTGAGATAACGCCAACTGTTACGCGCTTTTACATACCAAAAAAACATCCTGGCCGGACATTATTGTTCGGCCTTGATTTTTTATAACGAAATGTCGAATTCAACATATAAAAAAGCACTAATTTATTTACATATATCCGTTTTCCTGTGGGGATTTACTGCGGTTCTAGGTAAGTTAATATCATACGGTTCTATAAATCTTGTATGGCACAGGATGTTATTTACAGCTGCGGTTTACCTATGTTTCCCTGCTGTTTGGAAATCACTAAAATCAATAAACCTAACGAATCTTTTTCGTTTTTTTGGCATCGGCATTATTGTTTGTCTACATTGGCTCACTTTTTATGGCTCCATCAAATTGGGTAATTCCGTTTCTGTTACTTTAGCTTGTTTAGGATCCGCTTCCTTTTTTACAGCTATTTTTGAGCCTCTTCTACTTAAACAACCGTTCAATAAGTCTAATTTATTTTCCGGACTTATCGTAATTTTGGGTGTCTTGTTGATTAGTTATTCGCTTTCCAATCAAAATAATGAACACACTTCTTATTCAAGCGCAATTGTTGTGGGAATAATCAGTGCAGCTTTAGCTGCTTTGTTTTCTACCTTGAATAAAAAATACATTGAGAACGAAAATCCTCTAACCATAAGTGCCCTCGAAATGATCTCTGGCGCATTCTTACTCTCTTTATTTATTCTTTTTGGGGGACATCAAATCATAAGCAATGATCCACTAATTATGCTTCCTAACTTTAATCCTTCCGAATTTCAATGGAATAATCTTCAAAATGGAGCATTAGATCTACTATGGGTGGGTATTTTATCTATTCTTTGTACCAATCTAACCTTTTATTTAGCTACAACTTCTTTGAAACATCTAAGTGCTTTCACAGCGAATTTAACTGTGAATTTGGAACCTATTTATGGCATCCTTTTGGGAATTATAATCTTCAAAGAAAACAATGATTTAAATTCCTCTTTTTATTGGGGAACCTCTATCATTCTTTCAGCGATTTTCTTAAATAGTTTTAGATATAAATTCAAGAGAGAGAATTCCAATTAAGTATTCTCCCTCTTTAAATTTGTTCTATGAAATGAGAATTCCAATTAAATTCCTCGTTTTTACAAGTTGATTAATCGCATTTTTTGCAAAATCACATACATCAATAGAACTTGGACTTGAGTGCCGACTCAATTATGTGATAAATGCAAATATCAATAGGATTTCGCAAACACCACTCGTTGAATAGATGGATTACCAGTTAAAACGCACTTACCATCTTCCAATTTATTATTCAATGGAATACATCGAATAGTTGCTTTAGTCATTTCTTTAATCTTTTCTTCAGTTTCACCACTGCCGTCCCAATGAGCTAAAGCAAATCCTTGTTTTACGTTTATTACATCCAAGAATTCTTCCCAAGAATTGACTTCATAAATTCGAGAATCCATGAATGCTTTTGCTTTATCAAACAGTGATTTTTGAATATCTTCAAGTAACCCTTGAATTCTCAAATCCAAACCTTCCATCGAAACAGTTTCTTTGGTTTTCGTATCTCTTCTAGCTAATTCAATGGTACCCGCTTCTAAATCTCTAGGACCTAATGCAAGTCGTACAGGAACGCCTTTTTGCTCCCATTCAGCAAATTTATAGCCTGGCTTATATGTATCTCTGGAATCAATCTTAACTGAAATACCTAATGCTTTTAATGAAGAAGCAATTTCATTTAACTTTAATAAAACTCGATCTAACTCTTCTTCACTTCGATAAATTGGAACCGCTACAACTTGGATATGTGCCAATTTTGGAGGGATTACTAGACCTTCATCATCACTATGAACCATAATTAGTGCACCCATCAAACGAGTTGAAACACCCCAACTTGTTGCCCATACATAGTCTAACTTACCTTCCTTACTTTGGAATTTAACATCAAACGCCTTAGCAAAGTTCTGACCCAAAAAATGAGAAGTTCCCATTTGAAGTGCCTTACCATCTTGCATCATACCTTCTATACAATAAGTTTCGTCGGCTCCCGCGAATCGTTCATTAGGGGTCTTGAAACCTTTAATTACTGGAATTGCCATGTACGTTTCTGCAAATTCAGCATAAACATCCAACATTTGCTCAGTTTCAGCAATTGCTTCTTCTTTGGTAGCGTGTGCTGTATGTCCTTCTTGCCACAAAAATTCAGCAGTTCTCAAAAACAATCTGGTTCTCATCTCCCAACGAACAACATTCGCCCATTGATTAATAAGAATCGGCAAATCTCTATAACTCTGTATCCAATTCTTGTAGGTATTCCAAATAATAGCTTCTGAAGTTGGACGAACTACCAATTCTTCCGTTAATTTGGAATCTGGATCCGCCATTAACGCTCCAGGCTTGTTAGGATCAGCCTTTAAGCGATAGTGTGTAACAACGGCACACTCTTTTGCAAACCCTTCGGCATTTTTTTCTTCTTTTTCAAACAAGCTTTTGGGTACAAATAATGGAAAATATGCATTGGAATGTCCAGTTTCCTTGAACATTTTATCCAATTGTTGCTGCATTTTTTCCCAAATAGCGTAACCATTGGGTTTAATCACCATGC
The DNA here is from genome assembly GCA_964415065.1 of uncultured Rhizobium sp. Taxonomy (GTDB): domain Bacteria; phylum Bacteroidota; class Bacteroidia; order NS11-12g; family UBA955; genus VMCP01. The sequence goes on along the minus strand of CAYPYX010000030.1, from coordinate 22,529 downwards.
ATCCTTTTACTGCGCTATGCTCCGCTAAATCCGCATTGTGAACCAAATTGTTATACCACTCACTATAATTCTGTTCTCTTGTAACCTTCTCAAAAGCCATAATAACGCAAAATTAGCTAAAAGCTAGGTATTTATCTCGATTGCTTGAAACGAATTTGAACATCCCTGAAACCTAAATAGCAACATAATCAGTTCAACAGGGCAAAATTTGGGATAAACTAGACTATATATTCTTTTTACCCCTTATAATACCGCTTAATTCGACATGTAATTATCTGAGCAGAGTTACATCACCTGAAAAAACATGACGTTCACCATTTACGCCTTTTATAGAACATTGATAAATGTAAACGCCCTCTGGCGCCAATTCTCCATTAAACTTTCCATCCCAACCGTGGCCACACCCATTTTTATCATACAATTTTTCGCCCCAACGATTGAATATTTTCAAATGGTACGATTGGATAAATACTCCATCGGGCTTAAACAATTCATTTAAATCATTCTGATTTGGAGTAAACGCATTAGGTATAAATACTTTGGCTCGATGAACTGGACTACTTACGTTACTTGTACTAATCTCATACCATCTAATAGTATTGGGAATCCATTTGTTGGGAACAGCCGTTATTCTATAATCCAATTTATCAATACAGTTAAACGCTTGATTGGGGTGAACAAAACTCGTTCTAGATGAATCAACTCTTCCAATTTCTACGAATCCGGTACCATTATTTACTTCGATTATATACTCTTTCACTCCATCTTTCCATTCTAGATAATTATTCCACTTCAACTCAGTTTCATATTGCTCATTCAAGTTTACCTTCAATAGAATACTTTTAGAAATTAAGCTAAAATCACTACTGTCGTTGCATTCATCTACACCCTTCAACAAATAAGAATAACTTGATAAATCAACGAAAACTGACGGATCTTTCAGAACCAAAGAATCCGAATTGCCTATAACTTTCCACCATTTCTCGGAATTTTGCGCATTGCCTTTACGGAAAATTAAATAATGATCAATTTCAGTAATATTGGAATCATTTTCTTCCCAGTTCAAATGTGTATATAAATCATCAATAACTGAAACTCGTTTTACAATGGGAGGATAAACGCTATTAATATATATGGGCAAAACATGACAGGTATCACTCCAACTATGTTCATTTAATCCATTTCTTTCTTTAGCTTTCACCCGGTATTCATGTTTTTTGTAACATACAATTGATGAGTCAATAAAAACATTTACATCCCCAGAAACAACTCCAATTGAATCAAATAATTGCGTAATGAGATTCTTTCGATATATCGTGTATGATTCCACTGGCCAACCAGTATAAAAATTCCAATTTAGTTCGCTCGCATTCACTTTGGGAAATCCATCTAACTCCACCGAACAATGTTCCTTTAGTTTATTCAAATCTTGAGTTTTCCCACATAAATTTTTGGAGGATATTTTATAACAATAAATTTGATCTAATGCATTCACTGGATAATTAATAATATACGTATCTAAAGCATTCTTGCTATTTTTCAGATACTGATAATTGGTTTCAGACTTCCAATATACTTGATATCCAGCAAAGTCAAAGTTGGGGTATTGACTTAAAACTAACTCATGAGTGTTATCATCCACAACACTAACACGCCTAAATAAAGGAGGCTGCCCAGGTTGAGTATCTCCCACCACTAAATTCTTTGGATTATATGCGGTATCCCAACAACCTCGTTCATCTTCGGAATAGTATTGTATTTTTATAATTTGAGAATACTTAGGAACTAATTGTAACATTCGACTGTTTGATGGCATCAAACTATCGTTAAACAACCAATACTCATTCCTGATAGTTGTATCGCCCTTTACAGAAGCTGAAACACTCCAATCAGATCCCAAACAAATAGTATCTCTACTTGATTTTAACCTAATTTCAGGTTGATTCAAATTTAAATTTAGGTAACTGGTGTCCAAACAACCTTTTTCGTTCGTTGAAATCAGACATACACGATTCTTTTTTGAATTGAATTTCCTGTAAAACGCAGAATCCGTTGAGATCAACAACGAATTTTCAAACCATTGTGTTGATACCACCGGAAACTCCTCATTTACATAACTTGCTTTCAAATAAATGCTATCCCTTAAACAATAACCTTGTTTCGAAATTATAACTTCGGGATTAGGATACACATAAATCGTATCCAGAGGATTGATAGCTCGTTTACAACCATTTGAATCATAAACAATTAAATAAGGAATATACTTACCAGGATTCTGATATACATGAGATTTATCAGCTCCTTTTCGAACCAATCCATCACCATAATCCCATTCTTTTTCTACGGTTTGATTGTTTACTACAGAACTAAAATCAACATTCAAGGGTGCACATCCTTTTAGAGGACCAAAATTAAATTTCCCATCTGGACCTGGAACAACGATTAAGTCTAAAAATTTCTTTTTGTAAATACAACCCATTGAATCAGTAACCGTTAATGTGATAGAATAAGTTCCTGGTATTAGGTACTGATGTGAAGGATGTTGTAATGTACTGTAACTACTATCACCAAAATCCCACAGCCACTTTCTTATTGAAACCCCAAAAGATCGGGTTGAATCTTTGAAATGGGCAATTATTGGAGGACATTTATTATCTTCAAAACGGTAACCTATTTTTAACCTTACACGAGGGCCAGAAAATAGAACTTTTTCAGTTTGTTCTGCGGTACAACCATTTACATCCATTACTTTGACCGAAACGGAGTACATTCCAGAATCTCGAAATAAGTGATTGACAGTTTGAGTGGAATACGAATTACCATCCCCCATATTCCAAGAAACTTGAAATCCAGCTGCTGGGATATTTTTAAATACCAAACTTCCTAAAAATCGGCTGTTGGCACTGCATGAATGTGACCATTGTTTCTTTATTGCGAAACCCGGACCTTGCACGTAAATTGGAAAAATTTTAGACCCATCACAATCACGCAAAAAAATAGATTTCAATTGAGCGTACAAAGTATCTCTGAGTGAGTTTTTAATGGTAAATTCAACTCGTTGACTATCCATCCAAACGGTATCACCATTACTCAATTCCCAGAAATGTCTAAATTTTGTATTAAAAGTAGAATCATAAAAGACTACTTTCATAGGCAAACATCCACCATTACTTAATACCGATCCTCTTAAATCGGCATCGCCTACCTTAACCGTGTCATATAAATATCGTATACAATTTGCCCCATATTCTAGCACCACTTTTAACGGATAAACACCAGCGTATTTAAATGAATATTTTACTTGCTGCAAATTTTTCAATGTATCATTTCCCATGATCCAAAGATTCTTCTCGGGGAATCCCATACCTGAAAACTGAACAAAACCTGGCGCACATAAATCAAAATCTTGCCATACTAATCTAACGCTACTAAGACTTGATGGTTCGTAACGATATGTAATTGTGTCCCAACAACCTGTTGAATCATCAAAAATCCACAGTATTACTTTATGGCTTGTTCTCGAGTCAAGTACAATGGTATCAGAAAACAATTGGTCTCCCTCGTGTTCCCAATACCACCGCGTGTATTTTGAAGATGTATTAAATAATTTTAACTGATTTTTATTACAGATATCTAAATCTTCTCCAATTTTTGCGAAAGCTGCTTTTAGCCAGAATGAATCGGTTAAATATGCAGTATCTGGACAACCACGATGGAATCCTATCAACATAGGATGAATAGTTCCCGTATCTCTGTCATATTTTTTAAATAAATTGGTTTTGAAATATGACGGAGGGAATCCTGGCCAAGGTCCTATAATTTTTCGAATATTATCATCTGGATCATCAAACACCCACTTAAAGCTATCAATATACAGACCTTTATACTGAGTAATATTTCTGAAATAAATGGGTTCGTTGTTACAAATACCACCGGTCGAATCGATCTCAAAGTCTGGATCTACTTTCATTCCTACGTGGATTTTACCTTTATAATTGAATTTACAATTTGGAGATAAGATAATTTGATACGTGTAATTAAATATACCTGTGTCGTAAAAGTCCTTTTCAACTGTAAAACCTGTCATGCTGTCCCCATCCTCAAAAAACCATTTCACACCTTTAATTTTGCGATTGGATTGAATATTGGAAACGGTTTGCTTGAAATTAAAAGGAACACACCCAAAAGCATCCCCATCCAAATCATAATCTAAAGTGGGTAGCGCAATTCGTTTATAATAAAATGAATCTGTACATCCTTCTTTTGTGGTAACTCGAACCATGACCCATTGCGTTTTCGATGTAAAAATAACTGTACTTTGAGGATTGCCTTTCCCCTGGTTAACCCTCTTAGACGGATCTTCCTCATCCATAGTATACCATGTTAATTGATCATACTTTTGGGAGTCTATATATTCAAATGAAATGGGGTATGGAACACTGCAAGGAAATGAATCTGATAATTTAATTTTCCCTTTAGGCTGGTGATTGACCTTAATATATTCTATTTTCTCAACGGAAGCACTGCATTTTCGAAATACGGATACTACCGTTAACTTCACTGTAAATTTACCTTCCTTGTTGTATTGCTTGGTTGGAAAAGCTTTATCCGAAGTTGTACCATCCCCAAATTCCCAATAATAATTTAATCCACCATTGAACGTACCTATATTGGTAAAATTCACATTCAATAATCCACAACCCTCTAGCTTATCACCTTTAAAATCAATTTTGATGGGACCCAAATACAACTCATTCGGTCTGACCATTGAATCTTTACAACCATTATTGTCTGTTACTACTAGTTTCGTAGTATAAGTTCCCAATTTCGTGTATTTGTGTCGTGGTTCAAATAGCGAAGAAGTAGATCCATCTCCAAATGACCATGAATAGCGCAAATTGTTTCCAGAACTTTGGTTTCTGAACGGGATAATAGTTGGAACCTGACAATCATAGGCAGAATCCATAGTGAATGCCGCTTTGGGTTTGGGATAGACTTCAATTATACCCGTCTTTATTATTTTATCGGTACAACCATTTGCATCTGTTACAACTAAGGAAACGGTATACTTTCCATCTTTTGTATAAGTGTGATTGATTGGATCATTATTTCGAATATTTCCATCTCCAAAATCCCATGAATATTTATTTATTACGGTATCCCCTTTTTGTGACGTACTAGTGAATTTAACGGTTTCCCATAAACAAATAGGACTAGAACTTACTATAAAATTTGCTGTTGGCTTCTTAAATACGCGGATATATTGATTTTTTGTTCGTGTGTATTTTTGACCTGAGGCATCCCAGACTTCTAGTGTTACAGAATAAAATCCTGAATTCGAATAAATCGCAGATGGTGATTGTAGCGTAGAAGTATTTCCATTTCCGAATATCCAATTCCATCTAACCCAGGTACCTGAAGTTACTTGAAAACTAGTAGTTAATGGAGCACAGCCTTGAGGATTTGATGTAGAAAAATCTACTTGTCCTTTTACTATCCATGCATTGAATAGTAATACCCAAACAAGTAAAATTCGTTTCAACATAAGCACTAGACGAATTTAGAACATATTTAGTTGTTCTATCGGAAAAATAATGAGCCATCTGACAAAATTGAGCATGCGCCATAGAATGACATATTGGATATAATTAAAACGGTAAAGTTGTTAGATATTTTACGTCTAATACCCTTTGACTCTTGCATTATTTCCAATAAATAGTAAAGGCTGACTTTTTCAAGTCAGCCTTTACTATTTATTTTTTCTCGCTTAATTAAACGTGAACTTTAACGTTTCGCTCTTTAAGAGAACCTAATTTACTTGTAGATTAGGATTAACTGCAACCTAAGCTGTTACCGCAGTTTAAACATTTGTAACAAGTACCACTTCTTACAGTGATATGACCACAAACATTACAAGCTGGAGCGTCACTCTGTACTTCACGTAAATGATCTTGCATATCCTTCACCGCACCGCTAGCTGCAGCTTCCGCTTTAGCTGCACGGTTTACATCTAAAGAAACCATAGGTTCAGGATTGAAAACCGGAGTAAATTCAGAAATAATTGGAGCCTCAGAGGATATAGGCAGCTTCTGCTCAGAAGGTTTAACTTGTACTAAATCTTCGCGATTTAAATATTCGAATCCCAATAATCTAAAGATGTAATCTACTATAGAAGTTGCATTCTTGATATTTGGATGTCCTTCTACCATTCCGCTTGGTTCGAAACGAGTGAAAGCAAATTTATCTACGAACTCTTCCAACGGAACACCATACTGTAAACCTACAGAAATAGCAATGGAGAAACAGTTCATTAATGATCTGAAGCTCGCACCTTCTTTGTGCATATCGATGAAAATCTCACCTAATGTTCCATCATCGTATTCTCCTGTTCTAACGAAGATTGTTTGTCCGCCAACACGACCTTTTTGAGTAAATCCATTTCTTCTGTTTGGCAATCGTTTTTTCTCAACGATGTTAGATAATTGTCGCTTGAATTTGGTATCTGTGCTTTCGTTCAAAATACGTTTTGCTGCTTCAAGAACGATTTCTGGTGTGAGTTCTTCTGCAACACGTACAACTCTTTCAGCACCAGCTTCTTTCGCCTCTATACCATCTTTCTCAGTTTCTTCTTCCTCTTTAGTTTCTGATTTATTGCTCAAAGGTTGACTCAACTTACAACCATCGCGATACAATGCGTTAGCTTTAAGTCCTAACTTCCAACTTAATTCGTAACAACTCTTGATATCGTCGTGAGTTGCTTCATTTGGAAGATTAATGGTCTTACTAATTGCACCAGAAATGAACGGTTGCGCTGCAGCCATCATACGAATGTGTGCAAATGGATGGATATAACGAACACCAATATTTCCACAACGGTTAGCACAATCAAATACGGGTAAATGCTCTTCTTTTAATCCTGGAGCACCTTCAACAGTCATAGTTCCAACAACATATGAATTTGCTTCATTGATCTGTTTACGATCAAAGCCAAGCTCTGCCAACATATTGAAATCAGGTGAATTGTATTTTTCAGCTGAAATACCGCAACGCTCCATACAATCTTCACCTAGAGTAAATTTATTGAATACGAAACCAATTTCAAAAGCCATTGGAGCTGCTGCTTCTAACTTTTCTATATCGGAATCATTAAATCCTTTTGCTTTAAGAGATACATGATTTACATGTGGTGCACCCGCAAAAGTTTGATAACCTTTCGCATAGTTTACAATTGCATCAATTTGTTCTTGAGAATAACCCAAATTTTTCAAAGCAACAGGTACAGTGTTATTTACAATTTTGAAATATCCTCCTCCTGAAAGCTTTTTGTACTTCACCAATGCGAAGTCGGGCTCGATACCTGTGGTATCACAATCCATCAACAAACCGATAGTACCTGTTGGAGCAATAACGGTTGCTTGCGCATTTCTAAAGCCGTATTTCTCTCCCCACTGAACTGCCTTATCCCATGATGCACATGCAGATTTCAACAAGTAGTCAGGACAATATTTCTCATCGATACAAACTGGATTTACACCCAAACCCTCAAATGCCAAAGGAGTATTGTAAGCCGCATATCTGTGGTTGCGAATTACACGCAACATATGCTTTTTATTCTTTTCGTACATACGGAATGCCCCTTTTGTTGCTGCCATTTCAGCACTAGTAGCATATGCAGTACCAGTTAAAATTGCGGTAACAGCACCTGCAATTGTAGTAGCTTCTTTACTATCGTAAGGGATACCTGCACTCATCAATACGGAACCTAAGTTAGCGTAACCTAATCCCAAAGTTCTGTAATCATAACTCAATTGAGCAACTTCTTTTGAAGGGAATTGAGCCATTAAAACACTCACTTCCAATACTACTGTCCACAGTCTTGAAGCAAATTCCAATTTGTCTACATCAAACAAGCAAGAATTTTCATCGAAGAACTTTCTCAAGTTCAAAGATGCCAAATTACAAGCTGTGTTATCCAAGAACATATATTCAGAACAAGGATTAGAAGCGTTAATACGACCACCCTCTGGGCAAGTATGCCATTCATTGATGGTGTCATCGTATTGTACTCCAGGGTCAGCACAACTCCAAGCAGCATCACCAATTGCATCCCAAACCTGTTGAGCTGGTAAAGTTTTCATAACTTCACCTGTAGAGCGTGCTTTGAATTCCCAATCCTCACCCTTTTCCAAACGTTCAAAGAACGCATTAGGTATACGAACTGAATTATTACTATTTTGACCAGAAACTGTATTATAAGCTTCACCTTCATAATCGCTTGGATATCCCCCAGCAATCAAAGCAGCTACTTTCTTTTCTTCCTCTTTTTTCCATTGGATAAACTCCATAGCTTCGGGGTGATCTAAATCCAAACACACCATCTTCGCTGCTCTACGAGTAGTTCCTCCGCTCTTGATTGCACCTGCTGCACGATCTCCAATTCGCAAGAAACTCATCAAACCACTAGAAGTTCCACCACCCGATAATTTTTCACCAGCTCCACGAATGCGAGAGAAATTCGTTCCCACACCTGAACCATATTTGAAAATACGAGCTTCACGCACCCACAAATCCATAATACCACCCTCGTTTACTAAATCATCATCTACAGACAAAATAAAGCAAGCATGTGGTTGTGGACGCTCGTAAGCACTGGTTGATTTCATCAACTTCTCAGTTTCTGGATCTACATAGTAATGACCTTGAGGTTTACCTGTAATTCCATATGTGTGATACAAACCCGTGTTAAACCACTGTGGAGAGTTCGGCGCACTCTCCTGATTCAACATGGAATAAACCAACTCTTCATAGAAAATCTGTGCATCTTCAGCGCTCGCAAAATATCCATGTTTCTCCCCCCAATAACGCCAAGTATCAGCCAATCGATGAACAACCTGCTTCACCGATGTTTCTGAACCCATACTACCATCTGCCTGTGGTACTCCCGCTTTACGGAAATACTTCTGTGCCATGATGTCTGTTGCAACCTGACTCCATCCCGATGGAACCTCAACATTTTTCATCTCAAACACAATGCTACCGTCTGGCTTTTTAATTACCGATGTACGATAGTCGTAGTCAAACATGTCGAATGGAGACACACCATCTTGGGTGTTCATTCTGGTAAACTTCAAACCATTGCCGTCAATGGTTGTTGGAGTTGTAGTTCTTTTTGTCATTTTGCGTTTTGTTTTGGTTGGTTAAAAGTTTTTATTTCCCGGTTTGATTTGGGGATAATTTTACCCGGGGAGAACAAAACTATCTCTCATTAATCAAAGTTCAACTTCCATCTTATCCACAGAAATGCAATAAACCCAATAAAGATAAGGGATTGGAATGTGGATAGTATTTAATTGATTGTATATCAATTATTTAAACTCAATGCATTGATAATCATTCAACTAAATAATCTTATTTTTTAGACATATAAATTCAGCCAATGTAGTGCATTAACGAGCCTTTTTGCGTTTCTTTGTATGAGTAATCGAATGAGCATACTACAATCACTTTTCCAACAAAAAAAATTAAACCAAAAAGGTTTAGCCGTTCTCATCGATCCTGACCAACATGGCGACATTACCAATCACATCTTTTCACTTTCCCAAAAACTTAATATTGACCTTTTTCTGGTAGGTGGTTCATTACTTTCTGCAGGGATCACCCAAAAATGTGTATTAGACCTAAAAAAACTAGGTGCTAAAAATGTAATATTGTTTCCAGGCAACGAAATTCAACTTTGCGATGAAGCCGATGCCATTTTATTCATGAGTTTAATCTCAGGCAGAAATGCAGAATTTCTTATTGGAAAACAAGTAGTAGCAGCACCTTGGATTAAAAACTCTGGCATCGAAACCATACCAACCGGCTACATGCTTGTAGATTCTGGAAATATCACATCAGCACTCTATATGAGTGGCACTCTGCCTTTACCTAATAATAAACCAGATATAGCAGCGGCTACAGCACTTGCAGGACAATATCTCGGCATGCAACTTCTGTATATGGACGCAGGTAGTGGTGCTCAAAATGCCGTAAATCCCCAACTAATTCAAGCCGTAAGCCAAAACTCTTCTTGCATATTATTCGTAGGTGGGGGAATTAAAACCGCTGAACAAGCCACATTAGCCTGGGAAAATGGTGCTGACTTTATCGTGGTTGGAAACGGCGTATTTGAAAATACTCATATATTAGAAGAATTAGCAAACGCATTAACCCTTTTTAATAAATAAACCTTTTCCTATGTTCGGTTACCCATTTTCCATACACTACCTCAAAACATCACTCAGCCGTAACGAAATCTCTCAACGTCTTACCAGTCAAACATTCTTAAGCGATGTTGACTATAAAAAAACTCCCGGAGAAAAATTTTTCTACGGCGAAGTAAGTCTTTTTGATTTTTCACTTGAATCTATTTCCAAGAAATCCAATCATGCAAACTTTGCTGAAGGTAGATTTTTAGGAGCAGACAACGATATGTATATCGAACTTAAATTAGGCTCTTTTCAACACCAGCGTTTATTTGTGATGTTCTTTTCCCTACTTCTTTTGTTGTTTGCTTTTACTATTTATTACGCAGCTCAAGGACCTCAAGGATTTCAATATCCAGAACAATTTTACCAACAATACGGTTATGATACCAATATTTTTCTTTATAATCTAACCACTCCCATTTCCTTGATTTTAATAACATTACAGATCGTTATCGGTCTTTCCATTTGGATAAAATACCACAATCACAAAAAAGCTATTCCCAATACCATTCAATGGTTCAATCAAATCTGGAATGCTCAGGAAACTAACAAATCTAATGTTCCTAATGTTCTCTTGTAGTTCGCTTCAAACTTTAATCTCATCCCTTACTCACAGATTCTAAAATCCCCAACAGATCCTTTTCCCAAGACTTTTTAGGTGTTTCAACGATTCTCCCTATCTCCTTTCCTTGATTATTCATAACTATTACCAACGGAACAGGACCTACTCCTTCCTCCATAGTAGCAGGTCGGAGATCTACGGGAATTTTATTCTTTCCAACACGAGTATACTCAACCCTGTTAGCGCTAAATCCCATCTGATCCAACACCTTGTACAATGCTGGAACTCCGGCATGTGTATCTGAGCACCAATTACCTCCAAATACACGAATCATAAAAGGATATTCAACACGCTTCAAATTATCTATAACTGTAGAATCCGGCACATAACCTTCGTAATTAACTAAAATTACATTCAAAAATTCTCCCGCATAGCGAGTCTCTTCCTCACTGAAACTACTCATTTTCCAGTGTTGTTCAATTTGACCGTGAAGCTTATTAATGCATGAACCCATTGTTTTCAATTTTACTTTTCTTTCGTTTATCTTCTCTTGGGATGACTTTTCTTTGGATTTTATTTCAATCTGTTGACTTGTTTTCTGATCTGTTCGCTTTAACAATGAACAGCCGCCTAAAATCCATGGAAACGTCAGAAAACACAAAGCCAATTTACTCACAATTTTGTTAGTTTGGGGAGTATCAATTCTTTTTTTAAATTCCAAAAGCATAAAACAAAGATAATCCTCACTTAAGATATACTGCAAATCACACAAATTAATTACCTTCGCAACACCAATGAGTTCGAGCATCGAGCAGATAAAAAAACCGATTCAAACGGAGTTAGAATTGTTTGAAAAACAATTCCGACAAAGCATGAAAACCCAGGTTCCCCTGCTGGATACAATAATGACGTACATTGTCAAACGCAAAGGGAAACAAATACGTCCCATTTTTGTGCTGTATTCTGCCTCCATCTTTGGTAAAATCAATGAGAAAACCTTCCGAGGAGCCTCTTTAGTTGAATTACTTCATACAGCAACTTTAGTTCACGATGATGTAGTGGATGAAAGTTACAAACGAAGAGGATTTTTCAGTATTAATGCACTTTGGAAAAACAAAATTGCTGTACTTGTTGGTGATTTTTTACTTTCTCGAGGTTTATTATTGGCAGTAAAAAATAAGGATTTTGATTTATTGGAAATTCTCAGTACCGCTGTTCAAGATATGTCTGAAGGAGAATTGCTTCAACTCGAAAGAGCTCGCTTCATGAATGCAACCGAGGAAGTGTACTTTGAAATTATCCGAAAGAAAACAGCCTCATTGATTGCAAGCTGTTGTCAAATTGGCGCTGCTTCCACTACAACTGATCCCGTACTAATTGAAAAAATGAGGCTTTTTGGTGAAAACATAGGCCTAGCCTTCCAAATTAGAGATGACCTTTTTGATTTCGGAGAAAACAAAAGTGGGAAACCTGCCGGTCTCGATATAAAAGAAAAAAAACTAACGCTTCCCATTATTTACGCATTAAAAAATGCTCCTTCAGATCAAGCCAAAAACATTCGCAAAGTAATTAAAGGGTCTTTACCAGATGCGCAAAAAATGAATTTGGTTGTGGATTTTATACGGAAATTTGGAGGCATTGAGTATGCAACCAACAAGATGAACGAACTCCGAAATACAGCATTTTCCATCCTAGAAGAAATCCGGTCAACGACCATACTAAACGAAGATCAATCTCAACATAATAATCAAAATGAACTAAATCAACTTGTACATTTAGTGAATTTTGTAATTGACAGAAACTCCTGATAAATAATTAAATATATCGTTTCATGAAAATCACCAATGGATCAAACAGCGCTCAATTAATCAAAAAAAACAACTCTTGGATTACTGAGAAAAACAGCGAATTTCAATTGATTCCAAAAGACAGTGAAACCGTATTAATTAAAACTCCAAACAACGTTTACACCTTCCGCTGTTTAGAAGTAAATGCTGAGGAAAAATCAGTTACACTGCTGCATCAAGCTAAAAAATACACATTTAAAATTACAGAACCTCTGGATGAATTGCTTAAATCCATGGGACTGGAAAACGCATTAACCCCAAAAATCTCTGAAATCAAAGCGCCAATGCCTGGTTTGGTTTTAGATATTCTGGTTCAACCTGGCGATTTGGTCAAAAAAGGAGATAAAATTTTAATTTTGGAAGCCATGAAAATGGAAAACGCAATCAAATCTCCAGTTGATGCAGTCATCTCTGAAATTCACATTCAAAAAGGAACTGCGGTCGACAAAAACCAATCTTTAGTTGTTTTTCAATAATCACTTATTGGTTTTTCTTCATTTGTACCACCTGTTCACTTCAATCGATTGAAAATTCAGGTAAAAACACAGATCATTTTTTACATTTTCCTAAGTGTTTATGCACTATTTGGAATCATCAACCTCACCCAATTACCTGTAGCTTGGACCGATGAAGTATTAAACATTGATCCAGCCATTCAGTACCATTTAAACGGAAGTTTCTCTTCAAAATTATGGCCCAATCCAGGTTCTGAAAAAGTTTTTGCTTCGTATCTACCCTTAGCACATTGGACCCACACTATAACACTTTATCTATTTGATTTCGAAATATTCAACATTCGATTTCCATATTTAATCATACATTGTACTACAATATGGCTGTTATTTAATTACTTAAATCAGAACAATCGAAGCAATAACCCATGGTTACCTTTACTCCTTACATTAATATTTACACTAGACAAGTCGGTTTTTGAAATATCCAGATCCACACGAGTAGAAGTCCCAATCATGTTTTTAATTGCGCTGTACTTAACGCTTCAAAACAAGATAAATTTCCAAAAAATTCGATTATTCATTTTAGGTCTTCTATCGATGGCTCATCTATACGTATGGCCTCTGGTATTATTCTGGTTTATTCAAGAGCAAATTAAATCAAAGACCTTTCTTCACTACACCATAAACTCTGTTCTATTACTCGCGCCATCCATCTTATTTCTTTATCAAATCAACTTCAATATAGAAACTTTAATAGGTCAATTAGGAATGCAAACTCACGATCATCGTATAGTTTCAACTGATCTTGATCATCATCCGATAATTAATTCATTTTGGTACCGATTTTTCCCACATTATCGCGAACAGCCTTTAATGTGGATAGTGTACATGATATTCATGTTCATGATTCCTTACACCACCATTAAATACAGACTTTCCCGCAGACCAGAAAACCTTCAATTAATCGGATTTATTTTGTTAACGGTTATTCTATTTTTTATTGGATCACCACAATATCGCTACTTGCCTCCTTGGTTATTGTTGGCATTTATGCTTTCCTTTAAAATCGCTCATATCAATTGGAAACATAAAATATTGTTGCCCATTTTAGTGATTATTTCATTCAATTCTTTACTCTCTTTCGGGGGAAGGCATCTCGCCGCATGGATCCAGCGTCCGCAAAGAGATGTCAACGAGGTGCTCAGTTTCATTCATAAAAACATCCCCCAAAATCAAAAGAAAACACTAATTTGGGGAGAATCCATTGGGAGTTATTATTGCAATAGACTCGCTCAAAAAAATAAACGATTAGGGGTAAAAAATGAATTTGATTATGCAATTGATATTTATCCTCAACATTGGAATAACCAAGACTATGATCAAGTATTTCTTATTACACACGAAATCCAACCTCAGTTAGAACTAGTGGCTGAATATAAAGCTCAACCTTATTTTGTTCTTCCCAAATGGGCACAGTCATTTGCTAAAGGCGGAACTTATGATGGTACAAAAATTTATCGATTAGCTCCTTGAACGGAATTTGCCAAACCATAACCGATTAATTCATCGTATGGCATTGCTTGATTTCGATGATAAATCAGAACCATATAATTATTTTCCGTTATTGAATGAGAACCCTCAAGTGTTTTGTAATCCACTGAAGTTCCTTCTGAACCAGGAATCACATACATATAATTATAATAGCCCTGTTTTAAAGGAACGATTGCTTCATATTGACCCAAATCCGAATTATAAAAGAGCTTGTAATCTTCCTTTATAGACCAGTCCGTAAGTTCTCCATACAAATAGATATTTTGTTTCAAATCCGCTGATACCAAAGTGAAATGCACAAAACAGTAATCGCTTTCAATATTTACTTGGCTCGGTAAATCTTTATTATCGTAAAACACCCTACCATTATAATCTCTCCAAGTTAAATAACGATCCTGACCTCTTGACTTATCGGCAATTAACCAAACGTGTTTTTGACCGCCAATATTCATTCGTTTTTTTACTCCGGCTTGGGCAACCTGCAAACTTCGTATATCAAAATACCGATACTCATTTATACCATCAAATTGATTACCAAGCATTTGATTATACTCAAATGAATTTCCTTTTATAAATTGTGGTTTTAGATTATCAATAGCTGAATTCCATTCTCCGTTACGCAATACCACCGATTTTACATCCATTTGAGGATTAGGGATGTAGTAATCGCCAGAGGTTTTATTAAATGTGAAGTTCACTTGTTGTTGAACTTGTCGAAACTCTACTTGATTACTTTGCACTATATTCATAGATACATTTCCTTTGGACCCCAATACCATAATTCTCCGGGATAACACTATATCATTTTCATCAAAATTCCGATAAACCAACAGTAAAAAATTACCCGATATGGTAGGTTTTGTATTCTCGGAGGGCAGATTCACTTCGTAATGAGTGTATTGAGTTAACGTACCATTAGAAAAAAAAGAATTATCAATGCTCTCAAATCCTACTCCGCTTAAATATTGTGTTCTAGCTATTGGAGACTTTTCCCAATTTGCATCACAATGTATTAATGTATACTGGTAAAAATCCCGCTCTGAAGATAACTGATCAAAGCTTAATGTCAATTTATTGATTGATTCATTTAGCTCTACCAAGGGAAAATTGAATCCCGCTTCATTAAGTAATACTACAGTTCTTATATCAGATTCATAAATGGCATTTTCGTACCGAAGTTCTTGATCTGTGGCACTTTGAGCACTATTTATTACAAGAAATAATAAAGTGTTTATCAGCCATCCTTTTATTTTGATCAGCATATCCAAATATAGTGGTTTACAATGGATTTCGTTTATTGGTTTTCGATCCACTTCTCCAATAACTCGTCTAATTCCAATTGAAACTCACCCATTTTAACGGTTAAATCTCGATGTTCTTGTGTAAGTCCAACTAGTTTATCAGAATCGGTGGCGATTTCAGGACTTGATAACGCATTCTCAATCTCCAAACATTTTTGTTTTAGTGAAGCTATTTCCAATTCCAGTTTTTCCATATTCTGTTCCAACTTTTTCAACTGATTCTTAGATAATTCACCATTTCCTCCTGCTGTTGAATTACTTTTCTGACCCGTGCTAGATTCATTGTTTAAAGCAGAATTATTAGACCCACTACTGGTTGCAGTTTTATTACTTAACTCTTCCTCAGTATTGGACTTAATTGATTTTGAAGATGGATTTGAATCCGTTGTCGTAGCTTTTCCACCACCCGTTTGAGTAGAGCCAGAATTTGTTGAACTAGTTTTATTAGTGTTCATTGGAATGGTAGTATCCAATACAGGACGTTTAGCCATCCACTCGTTAAATTCATCGTAGGTGCCTGGGTATTCCTTCAACTTCCCGTTTTCAATCCACCAAATTTTATTCGCAACGCGACTAATAAAGGTTCTATCATGCGATACAAAAAGTACTGAACCATCATAATTTTCTAAGGATTCAGCCAAAACCGAGGTAGAGAACATATCCAAATGGTTAGTTGGCTCATCCAACAGTAAGAAATTAGATTGTGTAATAAGTGTTTTAGCTAAGGCTAATCGTGATTTTTCACCTCCTGAAAGAACTTTCACTTTTTTAAAAACTTCTTCTCCGGTGAACAAAAAACAGCCTAAAATAGTCCTTAATTCTTTTTCTGTGTATTCGGCACTTACCGTACCAATTTCATTTAACAAATCTTTTTTAAGATCTAATGACTCCAATTGATGCTGGGCAAAAAATGCAGATTCCACATTCCAACCAGGCTCAATGACTCCATCATAGGGTTCACTTCCGTGGATCATTCTCAATAAAGTAGATTTTCCCTTACCATTTGCACCAATTAGGGCGATTTTATCTCCTCTTAAAATGGTAGCAGAAGCATGATCTAAAATCTTCAATTCGCCAAAGGATTTGCTCAAATCTCTTAACTCAGCAACCACCTTTCCTGGTTTAACTCGAATATTGAATTTAATATCAAAATCACGTGTTTCTTTATCTTTTAACTCAATTCGATCAATTTTTTGCAGCTGTTTCACTCTGCTTTGTACAGCGGCAGCCTTGGAAGCCTTGTATCTAAATCGAGAAATAAAGGCCATTTGTTGACGAATAAAATCCTGTTGATTTGCAAATTGTCGCTGCAACAATTCATCGCGCTCCTCTTTTTGCTCCAAGTAATCTGAAAAATTTCCCTTGTAATGAAATATTTGATTGTGTGCTACTTCCGCAATTCTATTCACTGTTTTATCCAGAAAGAAACGGTCGTGAGAAACAATAATATAGGTTCCTTGATATTCGCTTAGATAATTTTCTAACCACTCAATTGTAGGCAAGTCCAAGTGATTCGTAGGCTCGTCCAATAAGAGTAAATCTGGCGACATTAACAATAGCTTTCCTAATATTGCACGCATCCTCCAACCCCCACTAAATTGTTTTAAGGGTTTATCTAACCACTCTGTAGGGAAACCCAATCCTTCCAAGATTTTATCACCCTGAGATTGCCAATCGTAACCACCCAAATTTCCAAATTGCTCTTGTAATTCGGATAAACGATTCAAACGTCTATCGTCATATTCTGTTTCAATTTCCTTTAATAATCTGGTAATTTCCTTGTCAATTTCAACTAAATCTTCCCTTCCAGACATAACAATATCTCGAACGGATTCATTAAATTCAACGCTTAATAAATCCTGATTTAAAAAACCAATTCGTAAATTATTCGATTTAGAAAAACTACCTTCTCGAAGCTCATATTCACCAGAAATCAAGCGAAGTAAAGTAGATTTACCTGTTCCGTTCAGACCAACTAGTCCAATTTTTTCGTTGGGCTTGATATGCCAACTTGCTTTTCTGTATAAATACCTACCTGCAAACTCAAAAGAAAAATCATTCAGTGCTAACACATCACAAAATTAGCCATTTGAAAATCAAATCTGGAATTTGAACCTAATATTTCAATCAGCGTTGATAATTCACTGAGCTAATTTTTTCCAAATCATGATAAAATCATTCATTTGATATCCATCTCCAATATCAAAATCAGCTACTCGTTCAATTTCAAACTTATTTTTAAAGTAAAAATTGATGGCTTTGAAATTTTGTCTGTTTACCTGCAATCTCAATTCTTGAATACCATGCTTTTGAATAACATATTCCAATAGTTGTTTACCGATTCCTAATCGTTGTGTATTGGGCATTACATATAGCTTATTCAAAAACCAACCTTTTTCCTGTTCAACAATAGAAATAAAGCCCATGTTTTCTGAGGATTTCACTAGCTTGTAAAAAATATGACCATCCGCCAATTGTTTTCTCAAACTCCCTAAATCATACATTCGATTCAGCATATAGTCTACTTGCTCTTGGCCAATAATTTCTGGATAATGATGATTCCAAATCACCTGCGCCATAGACTGAATCTCATTCAAATCATCGGAATTTACCTGTGTAATAAGCATTGTATGACGCGAATATCTGTAATTTGCACATTAAAATTCAGACACAACCCCACCATTTCGTTGAATTTTATTTAAATTAATCTCAAATGCTAAAAATTCAGTCCCTATCAACAGGAATTCATGAATCCAATATTCTCCACGAATACCTTTCATTCCGATTGGAACCAAGTGAGATACTACTTCTTGTAGGAACGAATGGAATTGGAAAATCCATTTTACTAAAAACGATATTGGGGCATTTAAATCCGATAAAAGGTTCTGTTTTTATGGGGGATAACAATATTCACCTATTGGATCATACATCTCGTGCCGCGATTATATCCTTAATGTTGGCCACTCCACCCCAAATTGAATACATGAATGGATTAGAAGTTGCAATTACAGGTCGCCAACGATTTTTATCTCAATGGGATAAATCTCAATCCCAAAATAAGGAAATCGTAATACACTATGCAAAACAATTTCAAATGGATCATTTGCTTTCCAAGCGATTCTCTCAAATGTCGGATGGTGAAAAACAAAAAATCATGTTTATTAGATGCTTAATACAGGAAACGCCTCTTATTTTACTTGACGAACCATTGGCATTTTTAGATTACCCTTCCAAAATTCACTTTTTAGAACAACTAAATTTACACTGCAAATCAACCGGAACCATGGCTATCATTTCATCACATGAAATTGAATTATCACAAAAATATTCCCAGAAGCTTCTATGGTTAAAACAAAACACAAAAAGTGAATGGTTTGAGAACCCAATCGATTTTAAACCTGCAGTCTGGATTAATAATGAATAAAAGCAAGACTCCGCAATTGCGTATTGCTACACAGCGATCACAAAGTCTTTAATTTCAAGTTGTAAATTAAGCGACAAACGAATATTCAATAAAATTACACAACTCAACTTTACCCAAAATTACGATTTCGACTCCACAACACTCCTTCTAAATAAGATTTTTAAAACAGTTTCGATGAAAAAAAGAAATCCATTCCAATTTAAAAATTTCATCATTCACCAGGAAAATGTAGCCTTACCCGTTACAACCGACGCATGCATTTTTGCAAGTTATATTTCCCAAAAAATTCAAACTTATTCAAAAAATCAAACCATTTTGGACCTTGGAATGGGTACCGGTGTTTTAATGTTCTTCTTGAATCAAGTTCTACCAAATTCTAAGATTTTAGGTATTGAGAAAGATGCTGACAGTTTTGAAACTGCAAAAAGAAATTTATCTGAAAACCATTCTCTAAACCTATCTATTCTCAATAATGACTTTTTTGATTGGGGAAAATCTAGCGACGACCAATTCGATATCATTGTTAGTAATCCCCCGTTTTTTGAAAATCAATTGGAATCAGAAAATGAACAGAAACGCCAAGCAAGACATTTTCCTCAAAATGGATTTATGGATTTTTTTCAATTAATCAGTTCAAAATTAATTTCTACTGGTAATGCTTGGATAATGCTTCCGTTTATCACGAACAATACATTGAAAACCGAAGAAGAATTTCTTGAAAACATCGAGCATTGGAATACAATTGTTTCTAGAAACAACTTGATGATAAGCTCATTTGTAACGGTACATGCAACAGAATTAAAAAAGCCTCATCTTATTTTTATTCATCTAAAGAAAATAGAAAGGAACAACCCCAAAACGCCTCCTCTTTCAATGGAATATGTATCAAACATTCAACTCGACCAACTAATTGTGTACCAAAAGAATCGACAATACACAAAAGAATGTTTTGATTTGTTAAATCCTTTCTATAATTTCGATATCTTTGGAAGTTAAATCTTATGAGCTGGCTTAAATATGCATTAGAAAAATCATTCTTTGGAGTTTGTAGTCAACTTGCTGACAAAATGCAAATTTCAACCAAAAGTGTACGTTTATCGTTCATTTATGCATCCTTTTTTACCTTAGGATCACCTATCATTTTCTATCTGGTTGCAGCTTTTTGGTTAAATATTAAGCGCTATTCGCAAGAACGTAGAACCCGTGTTTGGGATTTGTAATATCTAGTCTGAAATCCATACACTCCCACATAAAGAGTAATTTCCTCAAATGCAACAACCATAAAGCGTGGTAATCCGCTTTAAAAACGCAAAAGTCACTAGATGTGCAACCGGATTCGAACTGGGCTTTATGAATAAAAGGGAATTACATTCTCAGAAATCCAGTAGTTAAAAATTACTGCTTACCGTAAATCTGACCCCACTAAATGCGGGCTCCTCTCTACAAATACCACCAGAACAGTTCACCCCTTGTTGCTGTTTTAAATAAGACAACGTATAAAATGAATTGTTATGATTGTAACTCATGAATATGGTTGGGTAATGCAATACTTTATTTGCAATTGTCATGCGTTCATATCGGTGCGGTTGAATATTTACCATATCCCCCACAGAAAAAGAGATTTTCTTTGACAAATAATATTCAATCATCAAATTAGCAAACGAACCCTGATCTTTGGTAGTGTGCAAATATTGCGATTCAATTCTCAAGCTTTTACCTTTGCCAAATTTGTGCAGCCATTCAAAAAACGGAGTAATTGTTTGTACAGGTTCGTATTCAGGCTCCAATTCGTAACGTGCTTGATTATAAAAAATCGTTTGCAAACCAAGTTTCATGGTGTGTTTACCAAAGTTTTGAATCCATTGACCGTTATATTCTCTAAATAACTTTAAAGGTTTCATGCTGTTGCTTGCTGAATCAAAAACCCCATTGCTAGATAAGGTTTGAACATAACTAGCATTAAATGACAATCGTGTGTTCTTATTTATTTTCAAATCCAACTCACCTTGTATACCATTTTCTCCTAAGTCTTGAGCTGGAGCGTTATATCGTGCCATTAATCTATAGGTGTTTTGTCGTGTCATTGAGGGCAAATAACTAATTAATCCATTAAGCAATTTTTCACTGGGAGATGTTTTTAAAATAAAATGATCAACGTGTCTTCCCTGAACATTTAAGCCAATTGAAATTTTATTTTTACCTAATTTCATGTTTTGTTTTCCCCAACTCACATTTCCATAAAATACCTTTCCATCTTTTAATCGCAACATATTGTCAAAATCCACTATTGCTTCCTTGGTTTTGTAGTTGGCCTCACCTGAAATCGTAAAATTTCCAATATTGTAATTCAGATATCCATTAAACCCGTAAACATTGTATTTTGGGTAGAATTGATCCACTTTATCATAGGAGTTAATTATAGTAACCAAACTCTCCATAGTTTTTAAATCAATATTGCGATTAATAGCCGATGCACCCAACATTAAATTCCCCAATTTGCCGTCTTTTCCAATGTCCAAATCACCTTCTAAATTAATTCCGCTTATGGTTTGAGGAGAATAACCAAAACGAGTACCTGCGGTGAAATTACCTTTTTGATTACCCGAAAAACCTTTGATTTTCCAACGATCCGTCAAGTCATAAATCAATCGAATACCTTGAATACTGTAATCAATCCCAATTTGTCTTTGCTCGTATGCACGAAATAAAATTCCACTGCCAAATTGATCGTAAAATGAACCTACAGTGATATTTAAATCTTTCAATTGTTTAGAAGCTTGCCAAAAACCAATACCATGATCGGTGTAAGCATCTAAAGGATCCAGCAAAGGTGAATTATTGAATCCGTCGTAACGTACAGTGAAATTATAACCTGAATAGCGATACTGCATGAATAACCATGCGTCTACACTCGCCGTATTTTCTTTGTACACCCGTGTATTTGCACCAATTTCATCATCTCTTAAGTATTTCTGATAATTTAATATCAAATTACCACTGAATTGACCTTTCTCTTCGCTTCCATTTTGTGAATATCCAGTTAAAGATATTAAACCTATCCCTAAAGATAATATTGTGCTTTTTACAACCTGAATTCGCATAAAATTCTACAAATATGCAAAAAAGGGTCGACATGACCTCC
>CAYPYX010000029.1:11798-25355 GCA_964415065.1 uncultured Rhizobium sp. | reverse complement strand
CGCGACATGCCTTTCTTGTTGCTGATTAACGAATTTCACGTTAAATTATTGGGTAATAGAATGGTAAATTTACAATATTTTGAGTGAATTCTTGATCAGTTCTTCAACTGTTGCCATGCTGCCCAATTCTTTGCTCACTTTAAGTAGGGCTTTTTCCGCGTTATTCTTGGGATAACCCAATACAGAGAGTGCTGTAAGCGCCTCATCAATAGCGCTAGAAGTGGAATCCAAACCGGGTAATCCCTGTGTCATTTTTCTACCGGCAATTTTATCACGCAACTCCAAAACAATTCTTTGAGCTGTTTTTTCACCAATTCCTTTTATACTTTTTAATAAACCTACATTACCATTTAAAATAGCACTGGTAATGGTAGAAGGATCTAAACTGCTCAACATTATCATGGCCGTATTATTTCCCACACCAGAAATAGAAGTCAACATTCGGAACATATGTCGTTCATCCGGATCGGAAAAGCCATAGAGTTGTATGGAAACGGGACTTTGATTCTCAACTTTGAATAATTGTTCAATAAATAATCGAGCATTTTTATTCGGTTTGATGGATTCAAACGTATTTAAACTTATAGAAATCAAATATCCAATCCCCTGGCAATTGATTACCGCATGAGTTGGGGTAATGTATTCTATCGGTCCTTCAATAAACTCGTACATGGTTTTTTATCGTGTGTATTTTCTTACAATCGTGCTTGGTTTAACTCACTTAATTCATTGGTTGAGAATTATTTATTCTTCAAATTTGATTTTAAGCACATCGTTTATCGTGTGTATTTTCTTAAACGAATCCAATGATTAATTATTCCAAACAGCAGAATAACTAACAAGGGTAATATCAATGATACATACTGCCAATAACTCTTATCTGATTTGGCTTTTTCTGGGTCTAACAATCGCAGAGTTCTCTCTTTACTGCGGATTTCTATCAGTCCGTTATCATCTATCAAATAATCAATACAATTCAATAAGAATTTTTTATTGGCAAATGTAAATTGGTTGATTCTATCGTAACCGGTTGGAAAAGGAACCCCACGACTTCCTACCGGATTTCTCATAATGTCGCCATCTGCTATTACTATCATTTTACTTTTACCTGAATCCAAATGGCTGCTTCCATTATACTTCTGCATGTACTGATAACGGGAACGGAAATTTCCTTCCATCAAAACACCAGAAATTTGGATGCCTTGATTCAATGTTCCTCTGAAATTTTCATCCCGCATTTGCATATATACGGTTTCTAAATCAATGGTTGCTGGAGTGGTAATAACTTTGGTGTATGGCGTACTCGCTAGAATAGGAACTATGTCGAGGTTGGGACGAACTTTTGGTTCTAAAGTTCCTGGAAATTGCGACCAAACCGAACCCATATTTTTATTGATAATGTGTGGAGTAGGTGGCTCAATAAATAAGGGGAAATAGGGGAACTCCACCAATTCCATTCTACCAGATGCCGGGATAGGAACACGATTGCAATTCAAATCCATTAAAAAGGTATTCTTTAAATTTACTCCATAGTGAAGTAATGTGGATTGAATGTTTTCCAAGTTATAGGTAATTCCTAAATTCTCTTTTGAACTGCGGAAGCTGTCAATTTCCATGTGTACTGGGTCAATTAGCCACATAACCTTGCCGCCCTTCATTAAAAATTGATCAATTAAATATAATTCTTGGTAAGAATAGTCTTTCAAGGGTTTCACCACAATTAATAAGTCGTTCATATTCAACCGACGGTGTAATCCATCAATTAAAACGAGTTCGGCTTTGTCCGGATTTTCTGCAATTTTTTGCTCAAAAGGTCTGGCGCATTCTGGATCCGAAAAATTCATGTTTAATGCCGAAATTTGATAGTATTTGCTTAGTTCTTGAGCAAAACTTTGAACACGCTCATCAATCATTTCGTCGCTACCATCGGCAACAACTACACGCTTATTTTTTTCAGAGGCCACTTGACGCAAGCCATTAGCAATTTCATATTCAATATTATCAATAGCACGTGAAATGTTCTCGTCGGGCGATAAAGCTACATCGTACTCAAAGAAATTGATCGAGGTGGTTTTGTCTATATAAAGTAACTCGGCTCCGGGAAGTAAATATTTAATTCGAGTTTCGTCCATGTTTTCACGATCAATATCTCGAACGGGTTCAATTCCTTTATCGGCGTAACTTTGTAAAATTTCATTCAAATCTTTTTCGGAAGCCCCTTTAAATGGGTCTACTATTTCAATTTCAATTTTATTACCGGAAGCCTCTCTAAATTCGTATGCCAAATCGCGGATTTCCAACTTTAACCGTTTAAATCGAGCAGACATTTCACCGTCTAAGTACAACTTGAAATACAACTTATCTTTCAGCCCCTTAGCTAATTTTTTACTCGTATTCGACAGAGTATATCGCTTCTCTTCGGTTAAATCAAATCGTTGGTAGTATATATTTCCCAAGAGATTGGCTATAAGAACAACCAGCAACAAAGCTCCTAAATTCAAGAACGATTGAGCTTTTTTATTGCTTCTATTCATCCATGATTTTTGGGCAAATTTCATGGGTGCTTTTACTGTGTTTTTGTCGGAATTTTTCATGTCTTCGCTGTTTACCATTTTCTACTTTCAAAAACTAATTTTGTTAAACCCAGAAATACCGCTGTAAATCCCAAGAAATACACAGCATCACGTGTATCAATTACTCCTCTACTGATGGAATTGTAATGGAATTCTAATCCAAACCAACTTAAACTCCGTCCAATACTATCTAACCATGTGATATCTCCTAACATACTTAGAACTGCGAAAAAGAAGAAAGACAGCACCATTGAAATAAGTAAAGATACAATTTGATTATCGGTAACCGAACTGCTGAATAGCCCAATTCCGGTGTAACAAGAAGCTAATAAAATTAATCCAAAATAACTTCCTAAAGCAGAACCTGTATCCACATTTCCCACGGGAGTTGCAAGTTGATAAATGGCGTAGTAATACACTAAGGTGGGAAGTAGAGTAAACACGATTAATGTGAGCGCAGCCAGAAATTTTGCTAAAATTATTGAGGTGTCTGTTACGGGTTTCGTAGTAATGATTTCTAATGTACCTAATTTACGTTCGTCTGCGATACTCCTCATGGTAATTGCACTTACCAGGAAAATTAAAATGTACGGCGCAATGTCGAACATAACTTGTAAACTCGCTACACCCAAATCAAAAACGTTGTTTCCTTCTACAAACCAAAGGAACAAGCCAGTAAGTACTAAAAACACGCCCATAACAACGTAGGCTATAAAGGAACCCAAAAAACTTCGGATTTCTTTTTTATAAATGGTCCACATAGGTATTAATCGTTTTTCTGTTGAGTAATTAAATTTTTAAAAATTTCTTCAAGCCCCTGATCATTTTTCTGCTTTAATGCTTCTAAGCTATCGTCGGCAATGATTCGACCTTGATTTATTATTATAACGCGATTGCACATGGCTTCCACTTCCTGCATGATATGGGTAGATAATAGAACGGTTTTGTCTTTTCCTAAATCGGTAATTACGTTGCGCATTTCAACCACTTGTAACGGATCTAAACCTGATGTAGGTTCGTCTAAAATAAGCACTTTAGGTTGATGTATAAGCGCTTGCGCTAATCCAACTCGCTGGCGATAGCCTTTGGATAACTGTCCAATTTTTTTATGAACTTCAGGTAATAATCGGGTTACATTCAATACATATTCCAAGTTTTGAGAAATGTTCTTTACTCCGGATAGACCACCCATAAAAGTTAGGTACTCTTTAACATACATATCCAAATACAATGGATTGTTTTCCGGTAAATAGCCCACAATCTTTCGCACTTCTAAAGATTCCTCAACAATATCAATTCCACAAATTGAACCACTACCCGAAGTTGGCGGGATATAGCCAGTAAGCATTTTCATGGTAGTGGATTTTCCAGCACCATTGGGCCCCAAAAATCCTACGATTTCACCTGTGGGAATATTAAAATTAATGGAATTTACAGCAGTTTGTTTGCCGTATACTTTACTTAAATTATCTACTTGTATACTCACGACTTATTGGACAAAAATACCAATAAATTATGAGTGATATTCGACAACATATAAATTCGTTGAATTTTCTTTTGCGAAATTTTCAAATTTCCATTCGTGATAGAATTCAGCACGACGTCTTCGTCTGGATTTACGTTTTCTACGCTTCTTGTATCTGCGTTTCTTGTAGTATTTGCCCGAATTGGGAATTTTAAACGTTTCCTGCGAAATAATTAATACGTTTGTTTTAAGAGTGTCGGCCCCAAAATCTATGATTTTTTGAGGATCAAATGGTCTACCTAAAAAACGCGTTTCAAAATGTAAATGGGGACCAGTGCTTCGTCCCGTACTTCCACCTAACCCAATAACTTGACCAGCGTTTACAAGATCGCCCGGTTGAACTAATCTTAAACTTAAGTGACCGTACAACGTTTCAATTCCGTTGTAATGTCGGATCATTACACAGTTACCGTAACCACCGTGATATTCACTTAAACGTACAACACCATCAAAGGCCGCGCGAACTGTATCGCCAATTCGCAGTTGTAAGTCAATTCCCGCATGCAAACGGCCTCGGCGCCAGCCAAATTTTGAATTTACTCGGTTACGAATCGGAATCTGGTAACCACAATCCGATTGTAAAATAACCAAATGATATTGCTCTTTAATTCTTCGTAGGTCGTAACGATAGGGATCAATTGCTGATGTATCCCAATTGTAATACATATCGAAGTCGGGTTCTAATCCCGGAAAAATCCATTGTGTTGGTACAAAAACGGGTACATCCAAGGTGTCATCAGCCAAATCCTCTAAATGATTTAAGTTTTCGGCGGATGTTTCATCGGGATCGAATTCATCTTCCAATTCCGAACTATCGATTTGCCCTGAAGTATCGGCTTTTAGGGGTGGATTTTTGGTTTGAGCGTTTAAGGATTGTACCAGACATAGCATCCCCAAGAACAAAAAAAGAATATACTTTTTTTGAATGATATTTAGTGAAATTTTCGAGCTATGTAGTTGAAAAAGCGACAAATCAATAGGGCTAAGCAGGTGAATAATGGTAGTAAGACTGAAGTATTTCTCTTGCTTTTAACGTGTCCATTTGAATTTGATTCTTCAATTCTTCAAAACTTTCGAATTTTTTTTCGGGTCGGATGAATTCTATCAATTCTAATTGGATTTCATGGTCATACAGATTACCAGAAAAATCCAATAAATGAGCTTCGATTGCAAACTGAGTTCCATCTACGGTAGGACGCACGCCTAAATTCAGAACCATGGGCAGCAGCTTGTCTTTTTCCGTAATAAGAGTATCGTTGGAATTTGGGTTCAGGCTCTGGTTTTCCGTAATAGGAGTATCGTTGGAATTTGGGTTCAGGCTCTGGTTTTCCGAAATAAGAGTGTCGGTGGAATTTGGGTTCAAGCTCTGGTTTTCGGTATAAATAGTATCGTTGGAATTTGGGTTCAGGTTGTTAGTTTCCGAATCAAGAGTAATAGAAGAAGGGGCATTCAATAACCGCGCAAAACCAGCGTAAACTCCGTGATTAGGGATCAGTTTTCCAGGTTCGTCGATGTTGAGATTTGCGGTTGGAAAACCGATAGTTCTACCTCTTTTTTGACCGTGAATCACAGTACCTGTTAGCGTGTAGTTGTACCCCAATAATTCATTGGCTTCCTTTAAATTGCCATTTTGCAAGGCTTTTCTTATACGCGTACTTGAAACCGCTATTTCATCAATTTCTTTGGGCGATATTTCAGAAACTTGAAACCCGAAATGAGGAGCAAATTGAATGAGTTCTTGAAATCCACCGCTTCGATTTTTGCCAAAGCGATGATCATATCCCACTACCATATGTTTGACTTTTAGTTTATTGACCAAAATACTAGAAATAAATTCTTCAGGATTCAATGAAGCTATTTCTTCCGTAAATGGTAATACTAAAACAGTATCAATTCCTAAATCCAAAATTCGTTTAGCTTTTTCTTTTATTGAAGATAATAAAGAGAGCGATTTATCGTTTGGATTAACAATGAGTCTTGGATGAGGATGGAAAGTAATAAGAATACTAGGCAAGTTTTCTTGTTGGGCAATGCGTACAACTTGTTGCAAAACATGCACATGACCTTTGTGCACACCATCAAAGGTGCCTTGTGTCACTACGTACCCGTTATGCTGTGGTAAGTTGTCTATTCCAAATACGAGTCCGCTCATTATAAGTTACAAAGTTCGGAATAAACCCTATTTTTGCAAAGTATGAAGACCAACTTTCTTGGAAAAATCTTAATTGCGTTGTTGTATCTCCTTGTAAATGAAGGGAAATCGCAGTCTGGAGGACAAGGAGTCTTCTCGGTATTAGAATCTCCATTACATGCGCGAACAATGGCTTGGGGTGGTTATCTTTTGGCATTGCAACAAACGGATATTCAATATACTACAAACAATCCTGCACTATTAAATCATACATTACACAATCAATATGGTGCAACTTACGGTACCCTGATGCCAACTGTTGGTGAAACGAAAGGTGTTTTACAAGGTGGCGCTGGATATTCGTATTCTCAGGGACTAAATAATTATTCCTTGCATGCCCAGTATATAGATTACGGAACTATGGAAGGATACGACGCAGGTAAAAACCCGATCGGAGAATTTTCAGCAAACGATCTAAAATTCACCATGGGATATTCCAGAGAATTCTTCCCCAGAGAAAAAGGAGCAAAATGGGTTGTAGGTGCTCAGTTGGGATTTGTTTACTCGGTATTAGGTCCATATGTGTCGAACGGTGTTTTTACCAATTATGGAATACATTACTCTCCGTCGGATTCTTCTATTCAAGTGGGATTAGCCATAAAAAATGTGGGTGCTCAATTGGCTACTTACAAGAATGGGGAGCGAGAAGATTTACCTTTTAATATTCAATTGGGTGCATCGTACAAGCCTCTACACATGCCTTTTAGGTTTCATTTAACCGCTCATAGCTTGCAAAAATGGGACTTAACATACAATCAATACCTGAATTCAGGGCAGGTGGATCTTTCCGGTAAGGAATTGCCTCAGTCGGAAGCAAATTTCGCTGAAAAAGCTGCAAGGCATTTAGCTTTCGGTGGGGAACTTGTTATGGGTAGGAATTTAAGTGTTTTAATTGGCTACAATCACCAACGTAGAATGGAATTGATTTCCGAGAATAGAAGAGGTGCAACCGGCTTTGGTTTTGGAATTCGTTTTAAGGTATGGAAATATCATTTAACGTATGCTAGTGCTTCCTTATTTCCGGGTATCAATACAAACACTTTATCCTTATCTTTGATGCCAGGATTGAACCGTAGATGACACGCAAAATAAATATCGCTATTGATGGTTACAGTAGCTGTGGAAAAGGGACTTTGGCAAAAGCACTGGCCAAAGAATTGAATTACATTTTTATCGACTCTGGCTCCATGTATCGAGCAGTGACCCTCTTTTTTATAGAGAACAATATTGACTTTAATAATGCCACCCAAGTGGAAAAGGCATTAGAGGAAATTATACTCAATTTTGAATATGAATTAGACCGAGACCGTTATGAAATTTATTTAAACGGAAAAAATGTTGAGTCAGATGTGAGAGATCTTCGCGTGGCACAAAAGGTGAGCCATGTAGCTAAAATATCGGCTGTTCGTCGTAAGTTAGTTGAAATGCAGCAGCAAATCGGTAAAGAAAAAGGGGTGGTCATGGATGGAAGGGATATTGGAACTGTCGTTTTTCCCGATGCTGAATTGAAGATATTTATGGTAGCTTCGGATGATGTTCGTGCCGAAAGAAGGTATTTAGAAATGCTGAATGCTGGCAAAGATGTAAGCTACGATGAAGTAAAACAAAATTTAAAAGAGAGAGATTTAATTGACTCCCAACGTTCCGACAGTCCTTTGATGATGACAGAAGACTACCGGATTTTGGATAACACCGAACTAACTCCCCAAGAACAGTTTCATTTAGCACTAAACTGGGCGAAGTTTGCTACAGAAAATTGAAATCTCTGAAATTTCAATGTAACTTTGTTGGCAATGAGAAGAAAAATTGTTGCCGGCAACTGGAAAATGCACAAAACCTTGGTGGAAAGTCAAGCGTTAGTAACTGAAATTCGTGGAATCGTTCGAGATGAATTGAGAAGTAACGACGCAGAGATAGTAATTTGTCCGACGTTTTTAGCCTTGCCTTCATCGATCAAACTATTGGAAGGAAGCAATATTGCAGTTGGTGCACAAAACATGCATCAAGAGTCTCAAGGCGCATTTACGGGTGAAATTTCAGCTCCCATGATTCAAAGCATCGGAGCTACTCATGTTATCATAGGACATAGCGAACGCCGTCAATATTTTGGTGAAACTTCCCAATTATGTGCCTTGAAAACCAAGGCTGCTATTGCTAATCAATTAACGGTTTTATATTGTGTTGGAGAAACCTTAGAACAACGTGAATCTGAAACTCATTGGTCTGTAATTGAAGATCAAGTTATTTTGGGTTTACAAGGAATTGCAGCGGATGAAATGAAAAATGTGGTGATTGCATACGAACCCGTTTGGGCAATTGGAACTGGTAAAACAGCTACTTCTGCTCAAGCTCAAGAAGTACATGCGTTTATCAGAGGCATCATTGAAAAACAATACGGAGATCAAATTGCTCAAGCTACTCGCATTCTTTACGGCGGAAGCGTAAAACCCGATAATGCAAAAGAACTTTTTGCTCAGAAAGATATAGACGGTGGTTTAATTGGAGGTGCTGCATTGAAAGCACGCGATTTCTTCGATATCATCCAAGCGGCTGTCTGATTTTTCCGTTATTTCGTGTAAATCTGTGCACGATTTTACCCATTATTCCGTTAATTTCCCATACATGCTAAAATTTTATCGCGTTACCTTTTTCATCCTGTTTTTGGCTGTCGGATGTTTTCAATCCGTAAAAGCACAAGTAATTGTAAAGCAATTCAGCAATGATCCAGCAGTTTTTATTGAAGAATTGCGTGAATTGTACAAGGGATTTGAAGATAAAGAAGCGGTAAAAGAACTTGATTCGTTTCGATCCAATTGGATTAATGGTCGATTTAATCCAGAACAACAACGATATGTTATCAAAATGTCTAACAAAATGCTGTTGGAAAAGATGACGTTGACTCCCTATTTTCAGTTGTTTTATCGAGGTTATCAAAAGAGTTTGTTTGGGGGATTGAATGAAAAGCTATTTGTTCAATGGAAAACATTAGCAGAGAAAATAGTTGAGGTATCTACATCCGAATATTTAGGTTTTTTAACTACTACTAACTTACTATTTAATGAAAATACACTGCTAAAAACGGAACATCGTAAATGGTATTTCGATTCTGCCGATTACTCATTGGAAATGAAGGGCGGAAATTTGGCCGTGGTTTTCAACAAAGTAGTACTTAAAGCTAAAGCGGAAGGCGATCAAATGCAAATTGAAACGCAAGGCGTTTTTTATCCGGCAACTGAAAAATGGGAAGGAAAATGGGGGAAAACAGATTTTTCCAGAGTATTAGACGGTGAAAATACCCAGGTCGAATTCGGTAAATTCTCCATTGAGCTTAGGCAGTTTCAATACAAAGTAGATTCCGTTAAACTTTCGTATCCTCGTTATTTTTCAAAACCGATTGGAGGTAGTTTCAGCGACAAGTTGAACACCTACATAGATTCATCGCTGAGTCAAAAATCAAAACACCCTCGATTTACATCCTTTGAAAATGATTTGAAAATTAAAGGAATTGTAGGTGAGAATTCGGTGTTTACAGGTGGTTTTTCGATGATTGGAAACGCCATTAATACCAATACTGTGGACGGAAAGCCTTCCACCATTGATATTTTCTTTAAGGGTAAAAAACAGGTTACACTGAAAAGCAAAGGATTTTTAATTAAGGAAGGTGTGGCAACATCCCTAAATACCGCATTTCAGTTGCACTTGGATTCGGGCAGATCCATCTCTCATCCATCAGTAAATGTGCGTTTTAAATACGATGAGAAGTTGTTAACCGTTGAAAAAGGAGAGGATGGATTGATGCGAGGTGTTTTTTACGATGATTTTCACAACATGAGCATCGATGTTCAAACGGTTAAGTGGAAAATTACTGAACCGTTTGTAGATTTTGATAACTACAACAACGATAAACCTGCACTGTTTGAATCAAACGATTTCTTTCGACAAATTTATTGGGACCGTTGGCAAGGAGCTTTAGCTGCGAATCCATTGGAAAAAGTGTATGCCTTTTACAACAGAATGCCACCCGATCCAGTCACCGATCGACTAAAGAGCGAACTGAAACAATTGTATTTAGCCAAAACGAAAAATGAGGCCTTAATTTCCCAAAAAACGAAAGAGTTGCAAGATCGAACACAAAAAGTTCGTGCGAATTTCAAAAAAGAAGAGCGAATTACTTTTGCCTTAAAAGATTATTGCGCTGCTTACGGATCCAGCCCCGATGCAAGTAAACACCAATTTATTGATTTACATGATGCGGGTTTTGTGGTATACAATTTTGACAATGACAGTATTACCATTCAACCTAAGTTATTCAATTATTATTTAATGAATAAAAAGGCAAAAGACTATGACGTAATTCGATTGTCTTCAGTAATTGCAGCAAAGCCCAATGCTACATTGAACTTATTAAGCAAGGAGTTGAATTTAGAAGGAATTCGCAGTTTTTATTTTTCGGACTCTCAAAGCGTATTTGTTCGTCCAACCGATCAAAAAGTAGTAGTTACTAAAAATAGAGCTTTTCGTTTTGGTGGAACGGTAAGTGCTGGCCGATTTGATTTTTTTGGTTCTAATTTTAATTTTAATTATACCAAGTTTACCGTGGATTTCGCCGTAATTGATTCCATGAGGATGTATTTCCCGGATGAATCAGGCGTACGTTTACGTCCTATTAAATCGGTATTCCGGAATATTGGTGGAACCCTCTACATAGACAAACCCAACAATAAGTCGGGCAATATCAATTATCCTGAATATCCGATTTTTACATCCAACCGAGGAGGAGATATTTTGTATGACAAGCCTTCGATTCACGGTGGTCAATACGTTGCGGATAAGTTTAAGTTCTCTTGTGATCCGTTTACCATTGACTCGTTAGATAACTTCACCATCGACGGTTTGCGTTTTGAGGGAACGTTTTACTCCGCTGATATATTCCCGGTTTTCAAACATTATGTATACATTCAACCGGATTATTCTTTGGGATTTGTGAAACGTACACCGACTTCTGGTCTTCCAATGTATAAAACTAAAGGTCATGGTGAGATGACCTTGAATTTAAGTGAAGTTGGATTTTATGGTGAAGAAGGATCCATCGATTACGAGACATCTAAAACCACATTCAAGAGGATCTTAATGTTACCTTTAAAAACTCAGGGTCCAGTAATTACCTACGATTTAAAAGAAAGTACTAAATACCCAGAATTGCATGTCAGAATGGCTCAATTAAACTGGTTGCCATACGAAGATAAATATTGTGTAACCAACGGCATTACTCCATTCGAAACGTTTTCATATAAATACGATTTCAGAGGAACCACCACTCAGTCTCCGGCAAAAGTGTTGGGAGATGGGTCTTTGAAATGGGATTTAGCTGATTTCCGTAGTAAAGAAATGCATTTGGCACCTAAAAAAGCCATAGCAAAAGTGGCAGAATTGGATATCAAAACGAAAGATACCACCAAAATGGCGTTTAGCACTGCCAATATCAATGGCACCATGGATTTTCAAACCCGGATCGGTAGTTTCGTTTCTAATATTCCTGGTCAAATTACGCGCTACCCATTTAACATGTATCAAACCAATTTGAGCGATTTTAAATGGAAAATGGATGCTAACACGATTGAAGCCAAAGTGGGACCTTCTATGGGAGCAGTAGTCCCTGATTTTATGAGTACAAATGTTCGTCAAGATAGTCTTCATTTTGAGGGACGAAAAGGCTTGTATGATATGAATGACTACACCTTGAAAGTTTCGGAAATACCTTATATCGATATTGCAGATTCTAGATTGTTCTTAAAAGATGGTAAAGTATTGATCCGTCAGCAAGCGGATATGGACCCCGTAGACAGTGCTAAAATCATTGCTAATCGCATTGATAAATATCACGAGATTTATCGTTTAAAAGCCAAGATTTATGGTAAAAACATTGTGCAGGCAAACGGTTATTATCAATATGTAACCAAAATTGGAAAACGTCAAGAGTTTTTCTTGGATTCAATTTTCATCAATAGGACTAAGAATGTAGATGCATATGGCAAAATACCCGAAGAACGTGGTTTTACTTTAGATGTAAAGATTGGTTATCAAGGGGTAGCGAATGTGAATTCTCAACAAAAGCTCATTCGTTTCAACGGTTTTGTAAAACCTTTACACACGTTTAAAAACATTTTGCCTTCTTGGTGGGTGAAGTTCGAGGGTGAAATAGATCCCAAAGATGTGGTAATACCCATGAATCCCCCGAGAGACAAAAACAAATCACGACTGTTTGTGGGACTTCATGTGGCGAAGGATTCATCGCATGTTTATCCCATATTATACGCGAATAAACGAAGAGTGAGTGATAATGATGTTACTCAAGATACGGGAGTATTGTATTACGATCATGAAAAAGAGAGTTTCTTTGCTGGAACTTATGCCAAATTAAGAGAAGGTTCGCCCAAGGGTCATTTTATTCAGTTCAACGAAAAAGATCACTCCATTCATGCAGAAGGTCCTATGGATTTCGGTTTGGAATCCAATGAGATATCTTTTAAAAATGCCGGTGAAGCACATTTGAATGCCAATGATTCAGCATTTACATTCAAGTTGGCCATGATGCTCGATTTTCCATTACATCCTGATTTTAAATCCAGAGTATCTGAAATTTTCTTGGGGGATGAAATGGGTTCTGAGAATATTAATGATGAGTTTTTCAAAAAGGCATTGGGTGAAATGATCGAAAATCCCAAAACCTTGAAAAATGTAATTCAAGAAATCGAAACCAAAAACCAGATTCGCATTAGTAGTACCTTGTTAGGTGGAAAAGACGAAACAAATTACAACTTTATTTTATCGGATGTAGATTTGCGTTGGGACAGTAAACTTCGAGGAATGTATTGCAACGATAATTCCGTGGTTTTGGCCACTGTAATGGGTAAGCCATGCAATAAGAACATTACTGCTTCCATGTTCTTAGAATCAAAAAGAGGAGCGGAGAAAATGCATTTCTATTTGAGTAACGGTGAAGATGTACTTTACTTCTTTATTACCCGAAACCGATTAAGTATTTACTCCAACGACGAAGAACTTAATAAAATCATGGATGCAACCAATCACAAAGTGAAAGCAGAAAATTTCCAAGTGATTAAAGCTTCTGAACGTACAGTAGACAAGTTTTTACAGAAGATAGATATTGATTAAACTTCTGTGATCATTGCTCAGAACTTAGGATTAATGTGGGCTACGCTTCGTTTTGAGGGTCCAATATTTAGCTAGAAGGAACTTTGATGAAG
>CAYPYX010000029.1:5623-11698 GCA_964415065.1 uncultured Rhizobium sp. | reverse complement strand
TTGAGGAATCAATACTCAATTGACCATAGGAACAATCCTTTTGCAGGAACAGAATTGCCTGCGTCAGAACGGTTTTTTGCGTCTAAAATTCGTTGAAATTCTTCTATGTCAATTTTTCCTCTCCCTACTAACAATAGTGTTCCAACGGTGGCTCTAACCATGTTTCGAAGAAAACGATTGGCTTCAATGCTAAATACAATTTGCTCTGATTGAAATTCAGTTGCTCCAATGTATTGCCATTCTGCTCTAAACACTTCACATTCATAACTATTGTTGGGCGCTTCTCCTTTACAAAAGGATTGAAAATGGTGTTTACCCAACATCAATGTAGCCGCAGAGTTCATGGCCTTTATATCCAATGGGTGTGGATAATGCCACGAATAGTTTTCATTGAATGGATTTTTATTCCGCTCTAAAAAATATTTGTAACCTCTTTTTGTAGCCGAAAATCGTGCATGAAAATCCTCATTTACTGGGTTGCAGTCCAGTATACAGATAGAAGAAGGCAGCAAATTGTTTAAACGATATACTAGTTGGTCCAAATCGGATTGTTGTAATAAATCGAAGTCGAAATGGGCAGTGTAAAAATGAGCATGCACACCAGTGTCGGTTCGACCACATCCTACAATTTCAATAGACGATTTTAACAATATAGTTAAAGCGTTTTGAATCGCCTCTTGCACCGATGGTGCATTATTCTGAATTTGCCAACCGTGGAAATTTTTTCCGTCATAGCGCAAATTCAATCTATAGCGTATCATTCGTGTAACTATTCGTGGTTATAATGGTCAAAATAAGATATTGAAAAGTACTATTTGAGTTGAATCCAATCCATTTATAAGCTCTAATACTTCCAATGGCATCTAACTAACAATTAATAATTCCTGTTTAATTGAGGTTAACTGCCAAGTCAATGGGTTTTGAATTATGATTTTAAATTTTCATAAATAATGGCAGATCCTTGTCCTACGCCAATACACATGGTAGCTAAACCATACTTCATTGCAGGGTTTTGCGCCATTTGATGAAGCAAGGTGGCTGAAATACGTGTACCACTTGCCCCCAAAGGATGTCCAATGGCGATACTTCCACCATTCATATTCACTATTTCAGGGTTCAATTTTAACTCATCTAAACAGGCAAGAGCTTGAGCAGCAAACGCTTCATTAAGTTCAATAGCTCCTAAGTCATTAACTGAAATTCCGGCTTTTTTAAGAGCCTTTTGGGTAGCTGGAACGGGTCCTATACCCATATAAGCTGGATCAACACCAGCCAATCCGATACTAACAATACGAGCCATGGGTGTAAGGTTATATTTTTTAACCATTTCCTCACTTGCTAATAAGGCACATGCCGCGCCATCATTAATACCTGAAGAGTTACCAGCAGTTACTGAACCTCCTTTTTTAAAGGCAGGATTTAATCCCGACAGAGTTTCAATGGAACTCAATCTTGGATGTTCGTCCGTATCAAAAATTATGGGATCTTTTTTCTTTTGGGGGATGGGATATGCAGCAATTTCATTTAAAAATGCACCTCTCTCATTGGCGTTTTTCCAATTTAATTGAGATTGATATGCAAATTCATCCTGTCTTTCCCTGGAAATGGAATATCGTTCAGCCACATTTTCAGCTGTTTCACCCATAGCAAATGGGTAATGGAGCTTACTTAAAGCTGGATTGGTAAATCTCCAACCAATAGTGGTATCATAAATTTCTGGAGTTCTGGAATAAGCAGTTTCTGCTTTTGCCATAACAAATGGTGCTCGGGTCATACTTTCTGTACCACCGGCAAAAATCAAGTCAGCTTCACCACTTTTTATTGCCATATATCCGTTTTGAATGGACTGTAAACCCGATGCACATAAACGATTTACGGTATATCCAGGAATGGATTCAGGCAGTTGAGCCAATAACAGTGCCATACGAGCAACATTTCGATTGTCTTCGCCCGCTTGATTAGCTGCACCGAATATAACTTCATCTACTTCTGTCCAGTCAATCGATTCATTGCGATTCATCAGGGCTTTAAGAACATGAGCAGCCATATCATCAGGACGAATTCCGGCTAAACTTCCTCCAAACTTACCCACTGGAGTACGAACAATATCGATTACATAAACAGCTTTCATGATACAAAGGTCGCAAAAAGATTCAATCATGCCAAAAAGCGATTATTTTCGCAGTGTGAAAAATCGCTTGTTACAATGGTTTCTAGTTGGGATTTTGGCCTTGAGCCAATGGATTCCAATTTGGGAAAGTCATTGTTTAAACAAGCAAAGACATTGGATTAAGCAACAAATTCGATGCAACTTTTCTGCGTCCAACCTAGAGAAATTAGATACTATTTTTGTTTCAGAATCTGAGTTCCCTGATTTGAAAAAAGGGGATGAAATTGACTTGGGCAAGTATCGATACGATTTAATTAGTGTAAAAAAAGTGTCAGGAGGTTGGTATGTGGTGGCTTTCAACGACCGTTTTGAAAAAGAACTCATGGTTCGAATTTCCGACGATTTCAAAAAGGGTGGGCCCTCAGACTTAACTAAGAAGAGTTTTCTAAAACTGGTCTTTTTCGTGGAAGATTTACCGGAAGTTCAGTTTTACTTCCCCCAAGAAAAAAGAAAATGGGTTATTCAAGATCCTTATTATTCCTATAGTTTTTATTCGGAATCGTTTCAACCACCGGAATTATTGCAATCATCTTAGAATTTAAAAGGTATTAAATGTACCTCACTTAAACCCTACAAAATACAAAGTAGCTTAAGTGCTTGTATCCATCCATTAAAGTGGTATTTAACCTCTTTAATCTGGTCTATGTATGCCAAAATGTTTGGATTCATTTTGGTAAAGATTGCAGTGAATTCCAACAATATTTATGAAACGATTTTTATGGTTAACCATTTTGGGAATCAGCTCGATGAGTATGGCCCAAGTAGATAAAAAAGATAGCAGTGAAATAGAATCATTCGATGAAGTTCTGATTTCAGCACAACGATATGAACAAACTCGTAAAGAGGCTGTTCGACAAGTTGAAGTAATATCCTCCAAAAAATTAAGCGAAACTCAAGCCGCAACCCTTGCTGAAGCTTTAGTTAATTCGGGCAAGGTTTTTGTTCAAAAGAGCCAAATGGGTGGTGGAAGTCCTGTGTTAAGAGGGTTTGAAGCTAGCCGTGTACTGATGGTAGTAGATGGTGTTCGAATGAACAATTCCACATTTAGGGCAGGGCATCTGCAAGATATAATTGCCATAGATCAATTTATTTTAGATCGAATGGAAATTAATTTAGGATCTGGATCAACCCTGTATGGTTCTGACGCCTTGGGCGGTGTAATGTACTTCAAAACCAAGGATGTGAAATTCGGTGCATCGAAATGGACCGGATCTACTAATCTAAGATATTTGAGTGCATTTAACGGTGTGATGGCTAATGCCGGAATTCAATACCAATCTCAAAAATTTGGGTTAATTGCAAATATTACCCACTCAAATTATGGCGATTTACGTATGGGAAGCAAAAGCTATGTGGATTCCAATCCTGATTTTGGTTTAAGAAATTATTACGTAAAGACTTTAGATAAGCCTGTTTTATTATC
Source organism: uncultured Rhizobium sp. (assembly GCA_964415065.1). Lineage (GTDB taxonomy): Bacteria > Bacteroidota > Bacteroidia > NS11-12g > UBA955 > VMCP01. The sequence continues at coordinate 8,105 of CAYPYX010000029.1, read as the reverse complement.
GAATGGCAATTACAGAGTAGATACGTTAATGAAGAATGATGACCCGTTGAAGCAAGTTGGCACGGCATACAATCAAACTGATGTGTTTCTGAAACTGGGAATTAGAACCGGTAAAGTAAATCAAAAATGGTTACAAGTACTCAATTTTCAGGGTTCGTTTAATTCCAATATTCCTCGATATGATCGTTTACAGCAACAAAAGGTTGTATCCTCCGCTCCGTATGGTATTAACCAGGCACGCTGGGATTATGCTCCTCAACATAGAACATTCTTATCTTACACATTGAATCAGGAAAACGATAAACACCGTAATCGACTGATTATTGCGCATCAATATTTTGAAGTAGGAAGAGTTACAAGATCGTTCAATAATTCAGTGAACAATTTGAAAGAACGAACCCAGCTGGACAAAGTGAACATGTTAACAGCCAATTACGATCGATTAGACCAATGGAAAGGTTGGCAGATCAATAGTGGATTGGAATACGTGTTTAATTATGTCAATTCTGAGGGTACCATTAAAAATATCGTTACCGGAGAAATCACTCCAGGTCCTGCTCGATATGTTGATTCTTTTGGTAATACACACAGCGCTTCCGTGTTTTCTCAAGCTAGTAAAACTTTGGGCAAATTTGGAACAAAAGTAGAATTAGGTGCTCGTTTGACCTATTATTCACTTCGTGGTGTTTTTACGGAAAATAACTATTGGAACATGCCTTATCCTGAGGTTACATTTAATCAAACTGCGCCTAGTTACAACGTGGGTTTGGTTCAACCTTTGGGAAAGAATTTCTTGATGAAAGCTTCGTTCAATCAAGCCTATCGCAATCCCAACATCGATGATATGTCGAAGGTATTTGAATCCTTAAGAGGACAAAAAGTATTAGTCCCAACCGAGAAATTGTCGCCCGAAGTTTCTCAAACCGCGGATTTGCATTTTTCGTATAAATTTTCTCAACGTTTTTTTGTGGAATTCGGGGGATTTTATACGGTGGTTGATAATCTAATGTCGGATGTTTTTGGAACATTCAAAGGTTCTGATAGTTTGGATTGGGATGGAATTAAAACTCCCGTTTACCAAATTAAAAATGTGGGAACCGGCAACATTTATGGGGGATTTGCCAATATTCAATGGAATATTCTTCAAAAGTTATGGCTGAATGCATCCATCAACGAAACTCAGGGTTTTGTTAAATATTCTAACCCCGATTGGAATAAAGGAAACAATCGATTGGATCACATTCCACCTATGTTTGGACAAATTGCTCTTCGATGGAGAGAAAACAACTGGTTTGCCGAAATGCAGTGCGTGTTTAACGGCTCCAAACCGGTTTCTGAATATTCAATTTCTGGCGAAGACAATTTACAGTATGCTACTCCATCGGGAAATCCAGCTTGGCAAGTGTATAATGTAAGAGCCGGTATTTCTGATTTTCATGGTTTGAATTTGATGATATCTGTAGAGAATTTATTGGATTTACGTTATCGTTATTTTGCTAGTGGTGTATCTGCTGCTGGAAGAGGAATCCATGTAACTGCTGGTTATAAATTCTAATAAATCAGATTGTTTAAAACAGGTTTATTTTCATTTGAACCTATATAAATAAATATTCAGTTGATTACTTTCTTCTCGAATTGGGCGCATTGTATTATTTTTGCGCCCAATGGGAAGAATTTTTGAAAAACGCAAACATAAAATGTTTGCACGCTTCGACCGCATGGCCAAGCAATTTACCAAATTGGGAAAAGAGATTGCTATTGCGGTTAAAATGAGTGGTGAAAACCCTGATTATAATCCTAGACTTCGTCTTGCCATTCAAAATGCGAAATCGGTTAATATGCCCAAAGACCGAGTTGAAGCAGCAATCAAAAGAGCTTTAAATAAAACCGAAGGAAACTACGAAGAAGTACGTTATGAAGGTATGGCTCCTCATGGGGTCGGAATTATTGTAGAAACCGCTACCGATAACCCTACACGAACAGTTGCCAATGTTCGTATGCACTTCAATAAAGGGGGTGGTGCCATGGGAAAAACCGGTTCATTGGACTTTAATTTTACGCGTAAAGGTGTATTCAAAGTAGAGAAATCCGCTTTGGCCGGTAAGGATATGGATGAATTTGAATTTGAATTGATTGATGCTGGTTTAGATGATTTCGCTATAGACGAGGAGGAAATCTATATATACACTACCTTCACCGATTTCGGTTTGATGCAAAAAGCATTGGAGGATATGAAAATCGAGGTGAAAAACGCAGATCTTCAGTACATCCCAAATTCGTATGTGGATTTAACCGAAGAACAAGCTCAAGAAGTTCTGGATTTGATAGAACGACTGGAAGGTGACGATGACGTGCAGAACGTTTATCACAATCTTCGCTAAACTTACCTAACAGTTGGTGATGATCAATTTAGGTTGGAATTAAGTACTCCAAGAGTTATATCCACCCAATATCTTTTGGGGTATAACTCATAATTGGGGTA
>CAYPYX010000029.1:0-5523 GCA_964415065.1 uncultured Rhizobium sp. | reverse complement strand
TTGGGGTATAACTAATATTCGGTGTACAGCTAATAATTACTTTACCGAGCTAGAAACTACAAAAATTGTTAATAGTTACTTAGGACAGGTTGGACAGTCGATTTTGTAATTATTGTCAAACTCAGCTTTGATCCAAATATAACGTTCTGGTTCTGTAGGGTCGTTCGCTACGATTCTTACTCCCAATGTTTTTTTGCCGTTCTTAGTAACCGTATCAAAAATAGCTTTTGCCGTAATGGTTTCACCGGGTTGAATAATTTTCTTCGAAGGAGTCACGCTGATACACGGACAATCTGGTGAAATCTGTTTTATTTCCAATGGTTTCTTGCCCGTGTTTTTGAATTTAAATTCGCAAACCTCAAGATCACCCGCTCTTAGTTTTCCAAAATCATAAACGGGATTTTCAATTTCGAGTCTGGGCTGTTTTTTTAACTGTTTCGCAGAATAAAATTTCGGAAAGTACTGTTTGCGTTGATAGGAAACGTAAATCATGGAATAAGGGGTTGCCGCATTATCGGAAAATACGGTAATCTCATATCCCCCGAAACCATAACCGGGCGCTTTATTACCATCAATTTCAATTTGAAATTTAGCAAATTCTCCAGGTTCCAGTGTTTTGGGGAAGTTCTTGATCTTGATGAACGAAGGCACCTGCAAAGGATCAAAAGCATAAAATGTAGTAGGATAGGAGGTGTTGTTTATGATACGAATTTCGCGTGTAGCAATTTGGTTATCGAGCAGCGGATCAAACGAAATGTTGGATTGATCGTATCCAATGTATCCTGCCGCTTGTTGATAGGTTTGAGTTTCATCTTCAACGGGCTTCACTACATTTCCTTTAATATTTAAATAGGTAATAGGCTGAACGGGAGAATTGGTGTAAATGGTAATGGTTTTATCAAATTGTCCAAATCGATTGGTTGTTTCGTATTTTGCTTCAATGAAACCTGTTTCTCCCGGCCCAATGGAGTCTTTACTCCACGACGGCACAGTGCAACCGCAACTAGACTCGGCTCGATTAATTTTAACGGGGGTACTTCCCGGATTTTTGAATTCGAATCGATGATAAGCAAACTTCATGGTTTCCTCTAAGGTACCAAAATCGTGAGTTTTTACATCAAATTGCAAAAAGCCAGCTTGGCCGAATGCGGCGGTTGATATCCCCCAAAAAAATAAAGGAAGAAATATTCTACACAAGGATTGCGATAATTTCATGCGTTTAGTTCAATTAATTCTGATTGGAGCGGTAAATTTAGAACATGTTCTGCCATAAAAAGAAACGAGCACTGGGTTTTACTTAAAAATACGACGATGTTTCTAGTATTTTAGACGGATGTTTTGGGGGATGGTTGTACGGGTTCAAAATTATTTGCGGAGAGATAAAATAGGATGGGAGATAGAATAGTGGGCGAATGGTATAGGGATTGACCGGTGTTGATTTAGATAATATTGGGGTGTGTAATTCAACTTTCTTTATGATTTTCAATATTTTTTTTCGAATAGTGTTGATAATGACAAAAAATAAGTTTAATTTTGCCGTCCTTTTTGGGAAAAAATATGCCTACTATACAACAGTTAATTAGAAAAGGTCGCCAGGAGATTACCGTTAAAAGTAAGTCACCTGCCTTGGACTCATGTCCTCAGCGTAGAGGGGTTTGTACCCGTGTATATACTACCACACCTAAGAAGCCTAATTCCGCATTAAGAAAGGTAGCGCGTGTGCGTTTAACCAACGGAAAAGAGGTGAATGCATACATACCAGGAGAAGGCCACAACTTGCAAGAACACAGTATCGTATTGGTACGTGGAGGAAGGGTGAAGGATTTGCCTGGGGTACGTTATCATATTGTGCGTGGAGCATTAGATACTGCGGGTGTTGAAGGAAGAAATCAACGCAGAAGTAAGTACGGAACCAAAAAGCCAAAGAAAAAATAAGAATTTAAATAGTCATGAGAAAAACTCGCGCTAAAAAACGCATATTGAATCCAGATCCTAAGTTTAACGATACGATGGTAACTCGTTTCGTAAATGGGATGATGTACGATGGTAAGAAGTCAATTGCTTTGAATATTTTCTACGATGCAATTGATATCGTTGAAAAGAAGATTACTGAAGAGCCAGGAATTGAAACATGGAGAAAAGCCATGAACAATGTAATGCCTGCAGTTGAAGTTAAGGCTCGTCGTGTAGGTGGTGCTACCTTCCAGATTCCAACTGAAATTCCTCAAAAGAGAAGAATCGCAGTGGGAATGAAGTGGTTGATAGGATATGCACGTAAGCGTAACGAGAAATCCATGGCGGAGAAATTAGCTGGAGAAATTGTTGCTGCTTCTAAGAGTGAAGGTGCTTCAGTTAAGAAGAAAGAAGATACACACAAAATGGCTGAAGCGAACAAAGCGTTCTCACACTTCAGAGCATAATTAGAATAGGAAATAGAAAATGTCACGCGATTTAAGATATACAAGAAACATTGGTATTGCAGCTCACATTGATGCTGGTAAAACGACAACAACAGAGCGTATTTTGTTTTATGCTGGGGTAAACCACAAAATTGGTGAGGTACATGATGGTGCTGCTACAATGGACTGGATGGCTCAGGAGCAAGAGCGCGGTATTACCATCACATCTGCGGCTACTACTGTATTCTGGAATTACAGAGGCGAAAAATATCATATCAACATCATCGATACTCCAGGTCACGTAGATTTTACCGTAGAGGTAAATCGTTCTTTGCGTGTATTGGATGGTTTGGTGTTCTTGTTTTCTTCAGTAGATGGTGTTGAACCACAATCTGAAACCAACTGGCGTTTAGCAAATAATTACAATGTACCTCGTATCGGTTTCGTTAACAAAATGGACCGTTCAGGTGCTGACTTCTTGAACGTAGTTAGTCAAGTAAAATCTATGTTAGGTAGCAATGCAGTTCCATTGCAGTTACCTATCGGTGCTGAAGACAAATTCAGAGGGGTAGTTGATTTGATCAACTTCCGCGGTATGGTTTGGAATGAGCACGATCATGGAATGACTTACGAAGTAGTTGATATCCCAGCCGATATGGTAGAGGAAGCTACTGAGTGGAGAGAAAAGTTGTTAGAAGCAGTATCTGAGTACGATGATACTTTAATGGAAAAATTCTTCGAAAATCCTGAGTCCATTACAGAAAGAGAAATTCTTGATGCATTGCGTCCAGCGGTTATCGATTTGAAAATAGTTCCAATGATGTGTGGTTCTTCTTTCAAAAACAAAGGAGTACAAACCATGTTGGATATGGTTATGGAATTGATGCCTTCTCCAGTAGATATTGGAGGTACTAAAGGGTTTAATCCTAAAACCGAAGAAGAAGTAGTTCGTATGCCTGACTACAAAGAACCATTTGCTGCATTAGCATTTAAAATCGCAACCGATCCTTACGTAGGTCGTTTGTGCTTTATCCGTGCTTATTCTGGTAAATTGGATGCAGGTTCCTATGTGTTGAACATGCGTACTGGAAACAAAGAGCGTATTTCTCGTATCTTCCAAATGCATGCTAACAAGCAGAACCCAATTGATTTCTTGGGAGCAGGTGATATTGGAGCTGCAGTAGGTTTTAAAGATATTAAAACAGGAGATACATTGTGTGCTGAAAATGCTCCAATCGTATTGGAATCTATGGTATTCCCCGAGCCTGTAATTGGTTTGGCTATCGAACCTAAAACACAAGCAGATACAGATAAGTTAGGTATGGCTTTGGCTAAATTGGCTGAAGAGGATCCTACTTTCAAAGTGCATACAGATCAAGAAACTGGCCAAACCGTTATTTCAGGTATGGGTGAGTTGCACTTAGATATTATCGTGGATCGTTTGAGAAGAGAATTTAAAGTTGAATGTAACCAAGGTGCACCTCAAGTAGCATACAAAGAAGCAATCACTCAAAATTACAGTCATCGTGAAACGTACAAAAAGCAAACTGGTGGTCGTGGTAAATTTGCGGATATCCAATTTGAATTGGGTCCAGCAGACGAAAGCTTCCAAGGTGAAGGTTTGCAATTCGTGAATGAAGTAGTGGGTGGATCTATCCCTCGTGAATTCATTCCAGCTGTTGAAAAAGGTTTCAAAGCAGCAATGGTAAATGGTGTATTGGCTGGTTATCCTATCGATCGTATTAAAGTACGTTTGTTCGACGGATCTTTCCACCCAGTTGACTCAGATTCATTGTCATTTGAAATTGCAGCACGTCAAGGATTCCGTGAAGCTGCAAGAAAATGTGGACCGGTTTTGTTGGAACCAATCATGAAGTTGGAAGTTGTTACTCCTGCTGAAAATACAGGGGATGTAATGGGTGATTTGAACCGTCGTAGAGGACAAATGGAAGGTATCGACGAAAGAGCAGGTGCTCAAGTAGTGAAAGCTAAAGTTCCTTTGTCTGAAATGTTTGGTTATGTTACTACATTGAGAACTATCACTTCAGGTCGTGCAAACTCGTCTATGGAATTCAGTCATTATTCTGAAACTCCTAAGTCTATTGCAGAAGAAGTATTGAAAAAAGCAAACGCGTAATAGTTAAAAAAGAAAGAACAAACTACAATGGTTAGTCAGAAAATAAGAATTAAGTTAAAGTCTTTCGATCACAATTTGTTGGATAAATCAGCAGAGAAGATCGTAAAGGCGGTACGCACCACAGGGGTCGTTGTTAGCGGACCGGTGCCTCTGCCAACCCGTAAAAAGATTTTTACGGTGTTGCGTTCCCCACACGTTAACAAGAAAGCGAGAGAGCAGTTCCAATACTGCACTTACCAACGCTTGATTGACATTTTTAATGGTTCCACCAAAACCGTAGACGCGTTAATGAAGATTGAACTTCCTAGCGGTGTTGAGGTTGAAATTAAATTGTAAGAAACATGAACGGTTTAATTGGAAAGAAATTGGGAATGACCAGCATTTTTGATGCTGATGGTAAGAGAGTTGCTTGTACTGTAGTTCAAGCAGGTCCTTGCGTGGTTACTCAAGTAAAAACAGAAGCGAATGATGGCTACAATGCTGTTCAGATCGCATTTGGAGATAAAAAAGAGAAGAAAGTTACTTCAGCAGCTAAAGGTCACTTCGCAAAAGCGAACACAACTGCTAAATCTGAAGTGATTGAATTCCGTGATTATGATTCAACTGTTGAATTAGGTACCGTTTTAGACGTTACTTTATTCGAAGAAGGTGAATTCGTAGACGTAATTGGAACTTCTAAAGGTAAAGGTTTCCAAGGGGTTGTTCGTCGTCATGGTTTTGCTGGTGTGGGTGAATCTACTCACGGTCAGCATAATCGTATGCGTGCTCCTGGATCTATCGGTGCATGTTCGTTCCCAGCACGTGTATTTAAAGGTACACGTATGGCGGGTCGTATGGGCGGTGGAAGAGTGAAAGCTCAAAACCTTTCGATTTTGAAAATTGACGCGGAACGCAATCTTTTGGTAATCAAAGGATCTATCCCTGGTCATAATGGTGCAACCGTAGTAATTGAAAAATAAGTCATGGAGGTTAAAGTATTAAATAAAC
>CAYPYX010000028.1:0-25862 GCA_964415065.1 uncultured Rhizobium sp. | reverse complement strand
ATTTTGGGGATGGTAATTCTGCTGAGAGGAGTACTAATAATCCTGGATTGGCTGTGACGAATATAGTAGTGCGGAATCTGAGTCTGTTGAGTGACTTGAACACAGATAAGAATGGGTTAGAACCGAATGCGAGCGATTTAGCATTGGATTTTTATGTGGAAGATCCAGCAAATGCATTGGAACTTCCGCAAAAGTTTGTGGCTTTGGTGTTAGGAGGAACTTATGCAACCAAACAAATGCCCTTGGAACTGCTATTAAAGTTGTTAAACTCGTTAAATGCTAAGGTAGTATTATTAGGAGGGCCAGGGGAGTCAAATTTAGCTGAAGAGTTAGTTGGCGCGTTGAAACGTTTGGAACCCGGTGCGGAGTTAAACGTACTTAACTATTGTGGTAAATTGAATTTAAATGATTCGGCGTGGGTTGCCTCCAAATCAAGCGTGGTAGTTTCTGGAGACACGGGAATGGCACACATAGCAGCGGCCTTAGGCTGTAATTTGGTTATGGTTTGGGGGAATACGGTGCCTGAATTTGGTATGGTTCCACCCGTAAAGCAAGGAGCTAATTCTCATCATTTTAATGTGTTAGATTTGGATTGTAGACCTTGTTCAAAGCTGGGTTTTGAATCGTGTCCTAAACAACATTTTAAGTGCATGAATGACCAAGATTCTCAAGCAATTCGCGCTTCCATGGAAAAATATTTATAATCCATTATTGGATAGCGTGAAACATCGAATTTTTCGTTATTTTCGCAACCTTAAAATGCAATTTGACCAAAAACGAAAATAAGAAATAATGAAAAACAATAAATCGCTTGTAGTTTTTTCCATCGTTCTGGCGCTGGCTTCTTTATTCCAGTTGAGCTTTACTTTTAAAGCCAGAGGATTTGAGCGCGAAGCAAAAGAATTTGCGGCTAAAAAGGCCAAGATGGGATTCAGTGAAAAGGATGCTTACCGCCGTTACATTGACAGTTTAGGTAACAAACCGTATTACAATTTCTTGGGGATGGTGGACTACACCTACTTTGAATGTAAGCAAAAAGAGATCAATCTAGGTCTTGACTTGCGCGGTGGTATGAACGTAATCTTGGAAGTAGAGAAAGACGCTATTATTAAGGTATTGGCGAATGATCCTTCTGATGCCGATATGTTGAAGGCTTTGGAAATGGCAAATGCTGAAGAGCGTGATAAAGGTACTGAGTATGTTACCGCATTCGTAAACTCATTCAAATCCGTTGCTAAAGACCGTAAATTGGCTGTTTTGTTCGTAAAAGGTAACAATTCCTCGATTCAATCCGATGCTTCTGAAGCTCAAGTGATTAATTATCTGAGAAGTTCAATTTCTACAGCCGTTTCTAACGTAAAATCGGTTGTTGAAAAACGTATTAACCAAGCTAACGTAACTCAACCTGTAGTACAGGAAGTAGACGGGGGACGTATCAGCGTTGAATTACCAGGTGTTGACAATCCACGTAGAATGGAGGAACTAGTAGAAAAGAGTGCAGCTCTTGAATTCTACGAAGTGTATAGCGGTGCTGAAGGTGTTCGTATTTTAAATAATTTGTTGAAAGCAGGTAACACTGCTTCTGTGGCTGCGATAGAAAACACTGCAGCAGATACTACTTCTAACGATAGTTTGGCATCTAACGATTCTGTTGCTAATACTGAGGTAGCTAACACAAGTGCTAATAATAAAAACAATGCTTTAGCTTCAATTTTGAAACCATTCGGTAGAGGTGAAGGTCCAGTTGTTGCTAGTGTTAAAGGTGGAGATCGTGAAATGTTAGAGAAAATCATTTCTCAACCACAATTTAAAAATATTTTAGAGCCTGCAGTAAAAGTAGCTTACAGTGCTAAACCTGCAGATTACGATGCTTCTGGAAAAGAAGTAGCTAATTCAGATGAATACTTCGTGTATTTCTTGAAAAGAGATCGCGATGGCAATGCAGCTCTAGCATCAGGTGATGAAAACATCATCGAAGATGCACGCGAAAACACCAATCAAACAGGTCAAATTGAAGTAACTATGCAGATGACAGCTTCTGCTGCTTCTCAATGGGCTCAAGTAACCGGTGCTAACATTGGTAAGTATATCGCAATCGTGTTGGATAATCGTGTTTATTCAGCTCCCGTGGTAAATCAAAAAATTACAGGTGGTAACTCTCAAATCAGTGGAAACTTTGATATTCGTGAAGCACAAGATTTAGCGAACGTATTAAAAGCGGGTAAATTACCTGCTCCTGCACGTATCGTTGCTTCTGAAATCGTTGGACCATCTTTGGGAGATGCTTCTATCAAACAAGGTTTAAACTCTTTGTTAATTGGCTTCTTGTCAGTTATCGTATTTATGGTGTTGTACTACAACCGCGCTGGTTGGATTTCAATCGTTGCAGTCTTAGGTAACGTATATTTAATCATGGGAGTGTTGAGTAGCTTGGGTGCTGCATTGACATTACCAGGTATGGCAGGTATCATCTTGACTGTAGGTATGGCCGTTGACGCGAACGTATTGATTTATGAACGTATCAAAGATGAATTAGCCCAAGGAAAAACAATTCGTTCTGCTATTGATTTGGGTTTCAAACACGCTTTGAGCGCGATTATTGACTCTAACATTACTACTTTGTTGGCGGGTTTCATTTTGACCTTTGCAGGATCTGGTCCCGCATATGGTTTTGCTGTAATCTTGGTAATTGGTATCTTCAGTTCTATGTTTACCGCTTTGTTCATCACTCGTTTGATGTTAGAAAGACGTGTCGCTAAAGGAAAGAGCATTTCATTCGATACTACTTGGAACAAGAACTTCCTTAAAGGGAAAAATATCGACTTCGTTGGAAATCGTAAAAAATACTACTTGGTTTCTGGTTTAGTAATTGTTGCAGGTATTGCAGCTTTCATCACTAAAGGCGGAATTTCAACCGGTATCGATTTTAAAGGGGGTAATGCTTTTGTTATTCAGTTTGATGCTAACAAGAACTATGGAACAGAAGAAATTAAAAAGGCTTTAGATGAAAAATTAGAAGGATCTAGCAATGAAGTTAAATCTTTCGGATCTCAAGGTCAATTTAAAATTGTAACAACCTACAAATACAAAGAATCAACCAAAGAAGCTCGTAAACAAGTTGAAACTGATCTGTTGGCTGCGTTGAATGGTTTTGAATTGGTGAAATCAGACGATACTCAAAGTCCTGTATTGCAAACTCAAAGTGTTGGTGCATCTATTGCAACTGAAACTAGAAATAAGAGTGGATTCTTGGTTATTTTAACCATTGTGGGTATCTTCTTGTATATTGTATTGCGTTTTAGAAGCGTTGGGTATGGTTTAGGTGCGACAATCGCATTGATACACGACGTGGCTGTTGTATTAAGTGTTTTTGCAATTATTGACGGATACATGCCATTTGCAACCGAGTTTGATCAGCATTTGATTGCTGCTTTATTGACATTGATTGGTTACTCTATCAATGATACAGTAATTGTATTTGACCGTATTCGTGAATTCTTAGGCGAAAATCGCGGTAGAATGAATGATGAGAAACTAATTAATACAGCAATTAATGATACATTAAGCCGTACAATAATCACTTCAGCAACCGTATTCTTTGTATTGTTGGTGTTGTTCTTATTTGGTGGTGATGCATTGAAAGGATTCTCTTTGGCATTGCTAATCGGTGTTATCGTAGGTACTTATTCTTCAATCTGCATCGCAACTCCAATTGTTGTTGACGTAAATTCTAAGAAAAAAGATAATTGATCCTTGCACCTTGCGAGTCAATAAAGAGCGGGGTGTAAAAACCCCGCTTTTTTTTTGAATAAAAGTTTTTTGAACTCAAGCAGAGGCTAGTTCAATTCATACGCGATTCATTTAAACTAACTCTATAATTATCCCCCGAAAAAAATCGACTTGAAAAAGTCCCAAAACTGAAATTAAAATGAAAGACATAAATTCAAAACAACTAGTAGAAATTGCATCCGAATTTGGTACCCCTTTGTATGTGTATCACGGTGAAAAAATTGAATATCAATATAATCGTTTGAAGAACGCATTTGGTAAGGTAGACGTGCATTTGCATTATGCTATGAAAGCGTTAAATAACATCAATATTTTACGTATCCTCAAAAATCAAGGTTCTGGATTGGACGCTGTATCCATTCAAGAGGTACAATTAGGATTAAGAGCGGGTTTTGCTCCCAATCAAATCATGTATACCCCAAATTGTGTGGATTTTGATGAAATTCGTCAAGCCGTAGAATTGGGTGTGAGAATAAACATCGATAATATCTCGATTTTAGAACAGTTTGGTAATGAATACGGCAATACCGTACCTTGTTGTATTCGTTTAAATCCGCACATTATGGCAGGAGGACATTCACATATTTCCGTTGGACATATTGATTCTAAGTTTGGTATTTCTATATATCAATTGCGACATGTACAGCGCGTTATAGAGTCGCATAAGATATTTGTAAACGGACTTCATATGCATACAGGTTCAGACATATTGGATGCAGATGTTTTCTTGAGAGGTGCTGAGTTACTATTCGAAGCCGCTGATCAGTTTCCTGATTTGGAATTTATGGACTTTGGTTCTGGTTTTAAAGTACCTTACAAAGAAGGCGATTTTGTCACCGATATTGAAGAAATAGGGAATCGTATTTCAGAAGCGTTTTTAGCTTTTTGTGAGCGTTATGGTAAACCTTTGCAACTGTGGTTTGAACCGGGTAAATTTATTGTTTCTGAGGCAGGTTCCTTGTTGGTTAAAGCCAATGTAATAAAGCAAACTACGAGTACCGTATTTATAGGTGTAAATAGTGGCCAGAATCATTTGATTCGTCCCATGTTCTATGATGCCTACCACCATATTGAAAATATTAGTAATCCTAAGGCAACAACACGTTTATACAGCGTTGTAGGATATATCTGTGAAACAGATACCTTAGGTTATGATCGTAAAATTGCGGAGGTACGAGAAGGAGATATTTTAAGAATCAAGAATTCTGGGGCGTATGCGTACACCATGAGTAATAATTATAACGCTCGACTACGTCCAGCGGAAGTATTGTTTTATCAGGGGAAGGCTCATTTGATCCGCAAACAAGAAACTTTGGAAGATATTACTCGGAATGAAATTGAAGTGATTGGCTTGGGTTGATCTTCAGAAATATAATGATATCCAAAACAAAGGGGCCGCGAAAGCGGCCCCTTTTGTTCACAATTACTAAACGAATTTTTTTACATGTAAATCGTTTTGTTTACAACTATTGGCAAACTGTATTAAACCAGTACTCTGGTGACTCAGCAACCCAATCGTATTGTTTGCGGATGTATCCGCGAACGATCTTATACTTAACAGATAAAATTTGTTTTCCTTGAGTGTTTGCACCTGCCATTAATTTATTGGGGATGAAACTAAATCCAAATTTTCCGTTACCGTAGTCTTTCATTTTCATTTGAGGCAATTTACCAGCAATATCTCGGTCTGCCGCCTTGATGTTGTCGCCATCAACATAAAATACAAATTCTTCAGCACCTGTTCCAACTCTAGCTTTTACAACACAATAGAAATCATTTCTTCCTTTTAAAGAATCCGTGGTTTCTAATTTGTTGTCGTAGAAAATAGTAATTACGTCATTTGGAGTAATACTCAATGTATCTTTAGTTTTTAAACCTGGGAAAGAATACAACTTTTTCGGTCCTGTTTTAGGTGCTTCTATTTTAATTTCTAAATCTTCTGTTTTACATTCTTGTCCACCACAATCATCAGAACCATTTTTCTTTTTAACTAAAAGCTTTATGGGACTACCGTAAACTTGTGCTGCCGATACTTCGTAAAATGAAGTGGGTATCATTCGGTAGTAAACCAATCCATTGCCAGCTTTCTGTAACTTAAGAGCTTCGTTTGAAGCTCCCCATGTTCCATTGTTCAACGGATGTCCAACTGGATGTTCTCTGGGCGACCAGGTCCACATGTAAACATCATCAGTTGTACTAGCCAAAACGGGACTACCAAAATCTGCACATTTGTTCAAGTCAACCCAAACTGTTATGCTATCGTTAGGGTTTATGGGATCGGGTTCAACCCAAGCCTTTTGCGCTATTGCACTTCCAGCCGTAAATGCGCTTAAAAGTATAAATAATTGCTTTTTCATTCTTTGTTTTATTAGTGATTTATATCAATTATTTACGAACAAACCACAGGTGATACGAAACAGTTCTATCTGAACCGCACATTTTATTGTACTTCAACACTAAGAATTTATCTTGTGGACGAACAGGGCGCACCAAAGGAAACACCATTTCGTTCAAAGTACCTCTGTTGAATATTACTTTACTTGGGTATTTATTGTTATCAAAGTTCCAAGTACCGTTACCCAAGCCAAATAAGTCGCTCCCTTGTCCTGCTGTAACAGTGCAACTTGAGTCGGCCTGACTGAACGCAATTTCCATAGGAGATAAGGAGGAAATTGGGTCAATGATGGTTTCAGTTACATCAAGTAATGTATCACTTTCTTGGAAAGCCAATTGAACGTTTACATCGATTTGTTGAACACGATACAAACTCCAGTTAGCAGAAATTCCCTCCAGTTGATTGGCTCTAGGTCCCAATTCGCGTGGTTCTTCTTTACATGCAAAAAACAAAGTGCTTGTTAATGCAATTATGGCGGTTAATTTGAGTGTTTTCATTAGTCACATCCTCCTGTTGGGTTAATGTTAAATATATCTGTTTTTTCAGTAATCGGGAACTGCATCAGCATTCCTTTGCAATTCCACTCATGTCCGCGAATGAACATTCGCTCTTTTTCAATGGCACCTAAGCGTTTTACTTCGTGAATGCGATCTCCTTGGAACATTAATTCAACTCGGCGTTCAGAACGTATACGAGCTAAAATTTCAGCAGGAGTAGCGTTTCCATCTAAAACTACCGGTGTGGTATAAGCCTTATTGATAATCGAATTAATATCGGAAACAGCTTGCGCATAATCCGTTCCCAAAATTGCATTGGATTCAGCACGAATCAACAACATTTGTTTTAAATGCAAAACAGGCACATCAAAATAGGGTTGGTTAAACATGTTGGTTCTAATAAACTCATTTTGAGCACCTTTATTCACCACAGAAAGCAACATTAGTCGTTTGTCGGTGGTTTTGTTATCGAGGGATGCATACAATGCTTTGTCCATTTGACAAGCTGGTACACCAGAAGCAAAATTGCTGGTGTATGAACCGCTTCTTTGATCATTTACCCCATAAGAAATAATAGAGTAAATGTGTTCAGATGCAGCGGAGGTGGTGAATACATTTACTGTGTCAGATAATGTAAATAAACCAGAACCAATTACATCGTTAGATTCTTTCGCAGCAACGGTATAATCACCTTTTTGAAACGCTACTTGTGCCAGCAACGCTTTTGCAGCCCATTTTGTAGCATACCCATTGTTAGATTCAGGCAAATTGGCAATTGCAGTATTCAAATCGTCTTCAATAGCGGCATAAGCAGTTGCAACCGATTCTCTTTTTTGTGGTGTAGTTACAACCGAACGTACAACTGCGATTCCATCGTGTGAATTATCTGCAGTATATCCCCAAGGTTGAGCATACATTCTTACCGCGGTAAAGTGACAAAGTGCGCGGATAAAAGCAACTTCACCAGAAATTCTCTTGGAATCTTCAGCCGTTAAGTCTTTAGCATCGCTCATGTGCTCCTGAACGAAATTAGCACGGAATATTGCACGATACAATTGAGAATAGAACGCTCCACTAGTAGTATTGAAAAACAAAACGTTGTGGTTGTAAATCTCTCTGTAATCGTTGTTGTTTGGAAGCGCTAAGTTATCCGACATTAACTCTGCCATCGTTTGGTAAAATCCTCCAAAAGAATTAGCAACTTCATTGTAGCTACCGTTCAACAACATTTGAAGATCCTGGGTATTCTTGATTGCATCCTCTACCAAAATTTCATTGGGTGGGGGAGTTTCAATCATTTTTTCGCAGGATGTTCCCAGAATACTCAATCCGAATACAACTGCTATATACTTTCCAAATTTTAATGTTTTTTTCATAATTCTGATTTATTTCAATTAGAAACTTAAATTGATTGAAATGCTGTAACTTTTTTCCTGTGGTGGCGTTAAATAGGTAATGCTACCACTCATGTTACGATCTGTTGCGTTTTCGAAATCACGAGCAATCTCTGGGTCCAATCCAGTGAATTTAGTCCAAGTAAGAATATTGGTAGCTACAAACATGATTTTTGCATTATCCAATTTCCAACGTTTAACCAATTCCTTGGGTAGATTGTATCCCAAAGATAAACTTCTCAAGCGAGCATATGTACCATCTTGCAACCATAAATCTGTATTAATCCAAGGAGTTGTAGCACCATGATTAAACGTACTCAAAGTCATTTTTGGATAAATTGCTTCGTCGCCAGGTTTTTGCCATCTGTCAAGAACACGAGGGTCCATATTCCAATCGGTAATCAAACTCATTTGACGCTTCAAAGAAGATTCGTAAATGCTTCCCCCGATATTGAAGTAAATATTCGCGTTCAACTCCCAGTTGCGCCAATTAACGGTATTGTTCAAGTTACCAAAAGCGTCTGGAAGAATTTTTCCTACTGCCACACGGTTAGATGGATCCCATTTGTCGGTAATGTTTCCATTGATATCGTAATACATTGGAGCACCCGTTTCTTTGTTTACACCCGCATATCTAACCAAGAAGTTAGTTCCAACAGGTTGACCAACTACAACACGAGTATCGTTAGTACCACCGCTGATCGCATCAGGTTGATAAACACCAATGCTGGTTATAGCATTCCAGTTGCGAGCAATATTCAAGTTGGATGTCCAACGGAATTTCTTTGTGCGAAAATTCACAGTTTTTAAGGTGAATTCCACTCCTTCATTTTCAATTTCACCTACGTTGTCATAAAAGCTTCCGAATCCGATATGAGTAGGAATCGAAACGTTCATGATTACGTCTTTAGTAGATTTTTTATAATACGTTAATTCTGTGCTGACTCTACCTCTGAGAAAGGTAGCTTCGATACCCGCATCAAAGTTGATGGTACTCTCCCAACGTAAATTAGGATTCTCCAAACGAGCAGGAGCAAGCTGTGGATTGCCGTTGTACAAAGGAAGGTTTCCACTAGGAGTAACCGTACCCCAACGCGCATAGTTGTCGAAATTCGCGTTACCCGATTTTCCGATACCCGCACGAACCTTCATAAAGTTGATTGCTTTGAATTTCTTCATGAATTTTTCTTCAGAAAGGATATAACCCATAGCCGCTGCAGGGAAGAAACCATAGCGATTGTTGCTACCGAAACGACTGCTTCCATCCCATCTAGAAGTCAACTGTATGTTGATCTTGTTATTGATGTTATAATTTAAACGACCGAAGAAACTTAAAAATGCCCAGTTGTATGGTGTGTTGTATCTACTTACTAGTGCTGTATCTGGAATAGCAACCTCGTCAATTGGTCCCGTAGCATCGTAGTTTTCTACGTATTTGGAATGAGTCAATGAATTTTGATATTCATGTCCCAACATCACAGAAACGCTTTGATTTTTAGTGATTTCTTTGTTCCAGTTGGCAGTTACGAAGTAATTGTAGTTACGTGTCCAAGCGGGATACCATTTCGCATTTCCGTTTTGAGCATAATTTTGATTATAGTAACGAATCAGCTTAGCAGGCTCATACAAAAACTCGTTATAATCCATATAATCCATGCTACCACTAGCATTAATCGACAAGTCTTTGGTGATTTCATAACTAATGCTTGCGTTATTAATGGTGCGAATTTCTTGGCTTCTCCAGTTTTTTAGGTCACGAACCGTATGTAAACCAACTGGCGATAAATAGCTTTTTGTTGCAGAATCATACACGGGATCCAACGGATAAATGTTCAACATGGTACTCATAGCAGATCCCAAACCACCAGCCCATGCAGCATCGACGCGATAGTTCGTACCGCGACTCAAACTGTGTGAAAGCTGAATGTTCATACCTTTTATAGGACGTAAATCAGCATTCAAACGATGGCTTAAACGTTCGTACTTATTTCCTTTAATGTAAGCTCCGTTATTGTCAGATGAAATGATGTATTTTAAAGCAAAGTTTTTACCTGCGTAGTTTGCACCGATATTGTAGTTTTGCTTGATTCCAACACCAATCATTTGTTCTACCCAATCGGTATTTACATTTTGAACGTCTTCCCAATTTAAGCGTAACCCAATTCTATCTAAATTTGGTGTTCCTACATTACCGTCGTTATACCAAGCTTCTTCGTATAGTTGTAACCACTCTTTACCCGATAACATGGTAGGCATTTTAGTAGGAACTGCAGCACCAAAACGAGTACTTACATCAAACTTCAAGCCTTTTTTACGTGCACGCTTGGTCGTAATAAGTACAACCCCGTTAGAACCACGAGAACCGTAGATACTAGTTGCTGCGGCATCCTTTAATATTTCAATATTTTCAATATCCTCCGGATTAATACTCGCTAATGGATTGTTGTTGAATCCACCGCCATAATTAAATCCATTGCTACGGTTCATGAAGTAATCTTGTGTAATGGGAATTCCATCGACAACATAAAGTGGATCGCCCGCAGCAGAAATAGAAGCAGCACCACGAATACGGATCAAGGACGCAGAACCTGCCATACCTGAACCTACCGTAACTTGTACCCCGGCCGCTTTTCCTTGAAGCGCAGCTTCAAAACTTTGAGTTGGTAATTCTGAAATTTCTTTTCCACTAACGGAAGAAATTGATCCTACCACATTTCTTTTGGATTGGCGTCCATAACCAATGATAACCACATCCCCAATGCTTTCAACATCATTGGGATTCACTGCGGTATCTTTTGCATTCGCATTCGCTCTAGTCGACTGCGCTTGCGATTGGGAAACCCACGTTATTCCGCATAACAAAAGCCCCAATAATTTTCCATTACGGTAAATTTTTCGCATAAATCGTAAATCTTTGGCCGGCAATTTACCTAAAAAGTAGTAAGTGTCAAAATTACATTTACTATTTTTTTCAATGATTTACATTTCTGATACGATTCTTACAACAATTCTAAAGCCCAAAGTAGCGCTTTTATAATCACCACGTTGGATTTTTACAGCCCAAGGATCCAGATAATGAAACTCATCATTCCAACTTCCGCCCTTAACCGCAAAATGAGTGTTCAATTCCTTTTCGGTATGAAGTAATCCTTGTAATTCAGATTCGGGGACATGAATATCGGGATTGATAATTAATCTCCCTTGTCGGGTGTACATCCATTGCTTTGCATCCAACAAATGACCTTTAGCACGGGTGGATGTCCATTCTTCCACATTTCCTTGTAAATTGGAAATGGGGAAACTTCCGCTTTGAGCGGACATCATAAAAAACGTGATATCTCGAATGTCTATGGACCTATTATAAGGATTTGCACGTTTCGAATCCCGCAAAGAAACTCCGCGCTGAGTGATGATATCTCCTCCATTGATTTCGGTTAATGTGCCCAACGTTACGTTTATTGAAAAATTATCAAAACTTGCCCAGCTAATTAATTCTGGATTTTCCGTCACTTCATTATTTACATAGTAACGTTGTTGAATACTTGCGTTTTTTAATTGTTGTTTAGTAACCGAACCACTGTATTTCATGACCCAATAGGTTTGATTATAATTAATAGCTGCTGAAAATTCCGCCGCTGTAGGCAAGTCCACCTGAATTCGATAACCCTTAGGTAAGTATTGCTTAAATTGGCTGTTTAACTTAAACTCCAACCAATCCGTAAATTGTGTAGCTTGGAATTGACTGATTCCCACAACAGGATAACCTCGATAGGCAGGATGTTGAAAATAATAATTTACAAATGGCAGGTTATAGGTGAGTTTTGACTCCCAAACGGTAGTATCTGGGTACAATGCCGATTTCTTCCAGCCCATACTGTCGGATTTTCCCCATTTAAATGCTTGTCCGGCTGTAATATCATCCAAAAACTCCTTCCACATTAAATTAGTTACCTCTGTTTTGAACATGTAGTAGGGAGAAAGGGGGGCTAACTCTGCAACAGATCTAATAGAATCATACCCCCAGTTGGAGTACACCAATAGTGTATCCGTTAATCCCAACGACTGTTTATTGGGTGAATAACAATTGTGTTTATATGTTTTTTTAAATCCTACTTTTTCTCTAACTCCCAACAAAACATAATTTTTATTTAAATACTCAGTTAAAGGACTATTAGAAAAATCGCCTTCATTCGTTTTACGCAATTCAATTCCATTTAATGGATAATCAAAATGACGGAAATAATATTTTGTGTGGTATTGTGGGGGTGGTATAAAAGTGGGTTTTTGCGCTGATGCATTTTCAACAGTAAAACAGAATCCAGTTATAATTATACCTAAAAGGATTTTATTTTTTAGCATAGTTTAATTAATTTAAAATAAAACATAATACGTTATTAATTAACGTATTCCATTTAATAATATTTTACATCAAAGCAGGATTCGAATAAACCCGCTTAGGTAATTTCAAGTCTTGTAATAATCTACTAACTGGACGCAAAGTAAACACCCATTGCTTACCGTATCCTGTTGGAACCCACATGAATTCGAGCTGCCAACAATGCAAATTTCGAATTACAGAGAACTGTGAGCCTGCAATTTCGTTCTGCCTAAAATTATATCCAGTTCTATAACTTACTTTCCAATTTTCGGTGATTGAAATATCTCCGGAAACTGTAAATTCATTCGCTGTAACTCGATTTAACGGATTTATTACGTCTCCGCTGTAATTAAACATGTAGCCAAATGTCATGCTCCAGGGTATATTGAAATCATAATATCCCATCGGATTATTGCGAATATCATTCAACTCAGCTTCTTCTTCATTGTATTTTTTTCGGGGGACGCGATTGCCAATGCCTCCTTTTTTGTCTTTGGAGAAATCATCTGCACTCAAAGTGGTATTCACATTCACTCCGGCGGATTTAAAGCGCAATAAATTACCGCCTTTTTCAAAATTAAATGTATTTAAAGTCACCCCATCCGCTGTTCTGTAGTAAGGACTAAAATTAGCATTCGAATTAATTCTTAATTTTTTAAATAATACCGTATTAAAGGATCCACGTACATCACTCCATTTGAGGCTATCTGCAAATAAATTATAATTGGTAGATAGCTGTATTTGATCGATAATGTTGAACTTTTCAGTCTTTTTACCCGTTGAATCTCCCGAAACAACTCGTTTGCCCTGAAAGTTATTATTTAATGATAAATTGATGGATCCAGTTCTGGATTGTTCTAATTTTCCAACCGCACTTTTTTCAAAAAGACTGTATGATTTAATTTTATTAAATGTATCTATGTAAGTACTACTCCAACCTTTTTTGAATGGATCAATTTCAGGCGCGTATGTAAATCCTAAAGAAGGTGTTATTGTATGTCGAATCGCCCGAATATTTCCCCATTTCAAATTGTTGAATGTTCCGTAAATATTGGTCTTTACATTGGTTGAAAGATTATATCCATACTGTCTGAAAAATCCTTGAGTATCTCTGTAAATAGCTTTGTTAGTTTGAGTATCAACTGTTTGAAATTGACCTCGAAAGTGCCAATTTTCTTGATAATTGAACGAAGGAGAAACGTTTAAAATTCCTTTAAATAATTTAATATTTGTTGAAATAGGAATGCTGTGTTTTAAACCTGAATTAATACTGTTGAACGCTTCGGTATACCGATCCGAAAATATGATGGTGTCTTTAGTCAGGATCTGATTTGCAATATTACCACTATAACTCAAACGTAATTGCTGATACCATTTATTGTTGCTACCGGTTTTCCGAGCAAATGGTGTTAATGAAGAAACCCCAATATTTACCGAAGGTAAGTCCAACTTGAAATCTCCATTTTGAGTATTTTGTGAATGACGAGCAGCAGCAGAAATATTTAATTTGTTCTTAAAAAGCTGTTTGCTAATGTTGATACTCGATGTGAACTGATTGTTAGACAAGTTGTTAATATCTCTGCTATTTCGGCGGTTGAAACCTTTTGTCACGATGTTAATATTCCCTCCAAAAGTAAATCCTGGGAAAACTTTTGGGTCTAAATTAAATTGGGATTTAATACTGAAATCTCGGTTTCGATCAAAAGCTGGCGACGTTTCTTCGGCACCATTGGAAAATTGACTGTATTGCAATCCCAAACTGCCTTTGAATTTGTATCGTTTGAAATACTGCGATTGCATCCCCAGACGAAAATCTCCGTTTAAGTATGCATCCGAATTCAATTGAATGTCGGCATGTGGTCCCAAACCCAGGTAATATCCAAAATTTTGCAGGTAAAATCCGCTATTAATGCCGTTAAATCCTAAAGAAGGGAAAATAATGCCATCTCGTTGTCCCTTTTGAAGAGGAGCTAATCCAAATGGGAGAGCAATAGGAGTGGGAATTTCTGCAAAAACCAAATTGGATAAACCAAAAAGGGCTTTATTGTTGGGAATAACTTTAACTTTAGAAGCATTCAAATAAAAATGAGGATGATCAGCATCACAGGTAGTAATTTTCCCTTGAACCCCAGTGAATGTACCGTCATTTTGTTTCAATACTGTACCCAAATGAATGTATGCCTGATCTTGTACCAACCGAAGCCCATACACTTTGCCTTTTTTTGACACGCTGTTGTACCGCATGGAATCAGCGGTGTACTTTTCTTTGTTATCAACAAGAATGGGTTTGTTGGTATACTTCCCAGAACTGTCAACGTTCCCTTTCGCAAAAAGTTCTTTATTGGTTAAGTTAACATCAATGTAAAATGCTTCGAGTTCCGTTTGAGCAGATTTTAGTTGAGCTTCCCGATAAAGATGTACCTTTTTCGAATTAAAATCAAGTACCATGGAGTCCTTGGAATTGAATGTTACGATATCGTTGAAGTCATTCTTTTTCTTGGGGGACGTTTTTATGGAGTTCGAATCTTTGGTTGGGGTAGTGTCGTTTAAACGGTTAAGGCGGTTGTTTAATTCGGTTGACTCCAGGCTTGCCGTTGGAATGTCGTATTTTTTAGACAACGAGTTCGCATCCCCCGAAAACAAAGGCATAAAGCCTAAAATAAAATGGCCAATTAGTGCAATCCACATTACCCTATATATATGTGTTGACTTAGGAATTAGCATAATTGAATTTGCGGTACGAAATTCGGCAAGAATTTTGTAGTAGCTGGGTAATATGAAAGAAACGAAAATTGGGTTGAAACATTTTACAGGTTCATGGTTAAAAATGAGCCGTCGATTTCTAATGATCGGATTCCCATTTTTTGCTACTGCAATATTAATGCTATTTCTTCCGTCTGCCAAAAAGCCCCAAAGGAAAGTAGACCAGGTTAAAACGATTGTTTTGGATGCGGGACACGGTGGATCCGATCCAGGATGTAATGGAGCAGGCGAAATTTGGGAAAAGCAAGTTACTTTGGGGGTGGTTCTGAAATTGGGTAAATTGATTTCAGACAGCCTGGAAGATGTTCGCGTCATTTACACTCGTACTTCGGATAAAGCCTTGAAATTATGGGAACGTCCGAATATTGCAAATCGAAACGAAGCCGATTTATTCATTTCGGTTCACTGCAATGCCAACGATAATACGGCTGCCGAGGGAAGTGAAACGTATTTTATGGGACTTCACAAGAATAAGGGAAATTTGGATGTTGCAAAGCGAGAAAATTCTGCAATTGTATATGAATCTGATTATAAAAATAATGATCGTTACGGAGGATTTGACCCGAATTCGCCTGAAGGACATATTATTTTTTCATTGGTTCAAAACGCTTTTTTAAATCAGGCACTGCGATTGTCTACCTATGTAGAAGAGGAGACCGCAAAAATCAGTGATATTCGAAGTAGAGGAGTGAAGCAAGCGGGATTTTTAGTATTATGGCAAACATCGATGCCTTCTATATTAATCGAAACGGGTTTTTTGACCAATTCGGAAAATAGAAAATACCTCAAAACAGCTGAAGGTCAACAAACTGTGGCATTAGGTATTTTCAAAGCCATTAAACGTTACAAGCAACACGTTGAACTTCGTAAGTTGAAGTAAATTAAGCATTGCAATAGTACATTACCTAATCGTTGGGTTTGGAGTAAGTTATTTTGAATTTTTTCTTCTATTTCGAGGGATGATTATCCTCCTAGACTATTCGATAAACGTGTAATTCATGTCGGCGAATGGCGAAAAAAATTGATTTTATTTGTCATGTCAATGTAAATTAAAAACAAGCATAGGTATTAATACGTTGAAAATGAATGGATTGAAGGTGTGTGTTGATTTTAGAGTTAATAATTTTTTAAGCCAATTTTAAAAAGAATTGCAACCTTTTTTGTTTATTGCGTCTCAAAGAAAAACTTAATACGAAAGGTATATCTATGAAATCAACAATTACTATGTTTAAAAAAGCGCTGGTTTTTGGTGCGATGGTCTTGGGAGCATTCTCGGGAAGTCGCCTGGAAGCTCAGACGCCGTGCTCGGGATCTTTCAGCTATGGCTGTGGAGGTCTGTACGGCTACTGCGGAGACATCGACGCGGTGACAGTAAAAAACAAAGCTGGAGCCGTTTTGGCATCCTACAGCAGTTTAAAATGTAGCAGCAATTCAACCTATTTAGGTGTTTTGAACCAAGGTGCTGCTATCGATTTAACTGCTGGTGAAGAAATCACCATCGAAATTACAGGTACAGAGTGGTCTGGTTACTACACACGTCCAGGTGTATGGATGGATGTAAGCTTGAACTCTCAGTTTGAAGCTGCGGAAAACGTAGTAGATCCAAGTGCTAACGTAATTGGTGCTTCTGTGAACAAGTTCGACGTTAAAGTTCCTTGTTTCACTAAAGCTGGTAAGAGCCACATGCGTTTCCGTGGTGCAATGACTGCTTATTCCTTGACAAAAAACCAAGGTTGTGGTGCTATTGCTGGTTACGGTAACGTATTTGACTTAGAAGTAAACTACAAACTTGGTCCAACTCCTGTTGCTAACTTTATCGTTCCAACAGGTCCAAACTGGGAAGGATCTCCTGTAGTATTCCCAGCGTCAAGCCCAAATCCTGGTGCTCAATACAAGTGGACATTTGACCAAGCGGTTCAAGTGATTTCTGGTACTGGTACAAAAGGTTCTGCTCGTTGGACATCTGCTGGTAAGTACGATGTTAAAATGGTAGTAGACTATTGCGGTATCAAAGATTCAACAACTAAAGTAGTAACAATCACTGCTCCTACTGTAGTTCCAACTGCTGACTTTATCGCCGATAACAATGAGGTAGAATTAGGTTACGAAGTACAATTGTTTGACTTGAGTACTAATGGTCCTACTTCTTGGTCTTGGGAAATTTATTCTCCAACAGGTATTGGTGATGACGTTTCTACTGCTCAAAACCCTAAGTTCTTCATGAACGAAGCAGGTTGGCATAAAGTATGTTTGACTTCTTCTAATGGTGTTGGTGCATCTAAAACTGTTTGTAAAGACCGTTATGTAGAGTGCTTACCTACTTTGGATAACTACATGGGTCCTCAAAAAGAGGCTACTACTCGTTTTGGACGTTTGTTTGACCACAATGGTCCTTCAGGCGACTATGCAAACAACAGAAAAACTTCAATTGACTATTTCCAAATTTTACCTTGTGGTGCTCAAGAAATCAGATTGAAATTCGCTGATCTTTCTTTAGCTGACGACGGTGATATTTTGACTATTTATGATTCTGACGAAGAAGATCCTAACAAAGTGGTTGCGAAAATCAACAAGAGCAACCAAATCATGTATGATACAGCTACTTTGAAATTAATGTCAGGTGCTGCGTTCATCACATTCCAAACTAACGGTTCTGGTGTGTCTCGTGGATTTATTTTGAACTGGGATTCTGATTTGGAAACTCCAACTTTACCAGATGCTAACTTCGACATCGAGTACAACCCAATTGGTAACGGTGCCGCTGCTAACTTCTTTAACAAAACTGCTAACACTAAAGGTGTTCCTAACTACTTCTGGGAAATCTCTGATAACCAAGGTAACGTAACTAATAATTTCTACACTACTGACGCTTCAGAGCGTTTCTACACTGATGGAACGTACAAAGTATGTATGGTTGCTCAAACTTGTACCGGTTTCGATACAGCTTGCAAAAACATCACTGTTTACACTCCAACAAAAGCGGAATTTGTAGATTTCAAAGCAAACAATTTGCGTCCTACTATCGGTCAGCCAGTTAAATTTACAACTACTACTGATTACGCTGATGTATTCGAATGGAGCATTTTCCCAACTACATTTAAATATGTAAACGGAACTACTTCTAAGAGCCAAAATCCTGAAATTGAATTCACAGCTGGTGGTGCTTACACCTTCACTTTGAGTGCATACAACGGTACTGCAGGTCGTTCTACTACTGAGAAGAAAGTAATCAAAGCTAAATATGTAATTTGCTTAGACTATTGCATTCCTTTGACTAACATGACTTCTAAAGACGTTGCTATTGCTAAAGTTTCTGTAATCGACAAAAACAACAAATTCTTGTTGAACAGCGAAACTGAAACAGGCGTTTCTTATACATCATTCACAGATGGTCGTGCTATGAATATGACATTCGGTGCAACTTACAGCATGAGTGTTGCACGTAAGACTAGCTCAAACGAAGTAAACTACAAAGCTTGGATCGACTGGAACATCGATGGTGACTTCGATGATGCTGGTGAAGAAGTTATGTCTACTGGTGCTATGAAAGGTTTAATTGCAAACGCTACTTTCACAGTTCCTGAAATTGCTAAATCTTTTGAAGGTGTTACTAGAATGCGTGTAGGTGCTTCTTACGGTTCATTCTCTAACAGCCCATGTGGAGTAAACCAAGTAGGTGAGTTCGAAGATTATCCAATTTTATTAGCTAACGATAACACAGCTCCAATGATTTCTTTAGTTGGTTCAGATACTGTACGTGTAGAAAGAACATCTTCTGCTAGCGCTTGCTACCAAGAGGTTGCTTCTCAAACTTACAAAGCTTCTGACGCTACTGAAGGTGACTTGACAAATAAAGTGGTAATCACTTCTGATTTAGATTGTTCAGTTGCGGGTGTATACAGCATGGAATTCAACCTAGTTGATGCATCTGGTAACAAAGCAACTCCTAAAACTCGTACTATCATCGTAGTATTGGATAGAACTGGTCCAGTATTGACTTTACAAGGTAACGATACTGTAACAGTTGAACAGTGTGGAACGTTCACCGATCCAGGTGCTGTTGCTAACGATGCAGTTGATGGTGACTTGACTTCTGCTATCAAAGTAAACGGTACTGTTGATCCTAGCGCAACTGGCGATTACAAAATCACCTACAGCGTGAAAGACGCACAAGGAAATGAATCAGTTAAAACTCGTTTGGTTCGTGTTCGCGATACTCAAAAACCAGGTATCTACCGTTTAGGTAAGCGTATTACAAACAACATGACTATCAACGTACAAATCAATACTGCATTTGTTGATGATATCTACGCTTTAGATCCATGTAACGGTAACATCTTCTTGAAGAAAGATCCAGGATTCAATGGTGTTGTAAATAACCAACAACGTGCTACTTACCCAATCTTCTACAGCGCTTCAGATCCATCTGGAAACAAAGCTGACGAAGATGGATATGTAATCAACTATATCGTTGATGATTTCATCGCTCCAAATATCGAGTTGAACACTTCTGATACAATTTTACATGACGTGAATGATGATTATACTTCTCGCTCTGTTACTGTATCTGATAACTACTATGGTCCTACTCAAGTTTCAGTGGTTCGTACTGGTAAAGTAGATCCATATGTATTAGGTACTTATGTTGAAACTTTCATCGCAACTGATGCTAGTGGTAACAAAGCAACTAAGAAGAGATTTGTTAAGGTGGTTGACCGTATCTCTCCTGAGTTAACTGCTCCTCCAGTATCTGCTTGTGTGGGTACTCCATTCTGGGCAATGACAGGTTTGATCGTAAAAGACAACTATTATTCAGCTGGTGATTTAGAACCATTAGTAAAAGTAGTTTCTCACAACGTGAATGTAATGGAAGCTGGTGTTTACTTCATCAACTACTCACTTTCTGATCCAAGTGGTAACCAAGCTGCTATCGTATCTCGTACTGTATTCGTAGCTTATCCTCCAAATTGTCAAAACACCTACATGGATGTTAAAAACTTCAACTTGGAAGATGCAGTGAATGTTCATCCTAACCCAACAACTGGTTTAGTGAATGTATCTTATGCTGTAAACAACAATGAATCAGTTAACATTGAAGTAGTAAATGCAGTAGGTGCTACAGTTGCAACTCGTGTTGTTAAAGGTGGAATGGGAACTGAAGAATTCAACTTAGCTGGTAATGCTAAAGGTGTATACTTCGTTCGTATCACAAACAACGGTCAGTCTGCAGTTAAGAAATTGGTTGTAAATAACTAATTTTAGATAACCTATATTAAGGAGAGGCCTTGGATTAATTTCCAAGGCCTTTTTTTATGGATAATGATTTTTAAACTTGTAGACAGTTACTTAACGGGTTCTTTTTATATGTCGCATCTGTGGACGTTGGTTATTGAGAAATGGTGCTTTTAAATAGTAATAGATTTTGTCGGTAAGCGTGAATTTTAAAATGGGTAATCCCTTATTAAGCACAAGTATTGAGGAAACTTAATTTAAGGGTGATCGGATTTGAGTGTGGTTAATAATAAAATAAAGCCTTTTCAGAAATTAGAGCAGCTAAGTAATTTGCCGCAAATCAAATAATTAATTCGTTTGTCGAGTTTTTGTAGCATTTAAATTAAAATTAGTAATTTTGAGCAAATGTCTATTTTTAAAGGTCTGTCTAAAGAATTTCAAGTTGGCACACTCACTACTATTGCGATTACTATTCTAATTTTGGGATATAATTTCATGCGGGGTAAAGACAATCCATTCACCAGAGGAAAGGAATTTATTGTTTATTACGATAGTACTCAGGGATTGGGTGTAGGAACTTCAG
The DNA here is from genome assembly GCA_964415065.1 of uncultured Rhizobium sp. Classification (GTDB taxonomy): domain Bacteria; phylum Bacteroidota; class Bacteroidia; order NS11-12g; family UBA955; genus VMCP01. The sequence goes on along the minus strand of CAYPYX010000028.1, from coordinate 4,831 downwards.
TGATTTATAATGGCTTGAGAATAGGCCAATTATCTTCTATTGATATTACCGATGATGGTAAAAGAATGGAAGCTCGATTTGAAGTAGCTTCAAGTTTGGAAATTCCGAAGGATTCAAAGTTTCAAATTCAATCAGAGTTGTTAGGCGGACAGAAGGTTCGTTTGGTTTTAGGTAGTTCAAAAAATTATGCGGAAGATGGTGATACCTTAATCGGAACATACGCGAGTGATCAGTTTTCCGCTATTAACGAACAAGTATTACCTATTGCGTCTAAAGTAGATTCTTTACTTACGCAGATGAATCGAGTTTTGCATCATCCCGGATTAGATCAAGCACTTACAGAATTGCCTGGTGCTATGAATGAATTGAAATTGTTGTTGAGAGATTCTCGAGGAATGATTTCCTCTAATACAGAATATGTTGAAGCATCATTGAAGAATTTAGCCGTGTTTACGGATAATTTGAAAGAATACAATAAGTCTATACGTTTGACTTTAAATCGTATTGATAAGTCTACTGAAGGATTAGACACATTCAAAATAGCACGAGTTTTGGAACATTCAGATAGTTTAATTTCTGGTTTAAACTCCTTAACGAATCAAATAAAATCAGGTAAAGGGACAATGGGTAAATTGGTGTACGATGAGACACTTTATCAGAATTTAAGTAGTACAACAGACGAATTAAATAGGATTTTAAGAGATTTGAAAAGATATCCTGAAAAATACGTACCTGTTCCATTTACCAAACGCCAGCGTAAACACGCAAAAGAACTTTCACTTAAGGATTCCTCGGTTTGGAATTAAAGATAGGATAAATCTATCTCCCATAATTGAAATTCAAGTATACCTTGTCTGGGTCAAATCAATTGTAAACAAGGGAAATTTCCGTCACGTAAAACCTCCATTGATTGACGTTCATTGTCTGTTAATGAAATAGTATATAGAGATCGGTTTTTAAAATTTCTAAAAGGATTGTTGAATTTGATAACTAACTAGAATTGCCTTTTGGATTGATTTATAACCCAATTGATTGGAAATAGGATTTAGTTATGAGGTGAACTCATCACTTGTTTAGTCCTGTGTACTTGGTTCGAGCCAATTCAAAAATACTGATACTCCAAAGCATGTACAGAAAATTGTAAAAGAAGTCTTCAAAAGGTATTGTTCCAATCCTTACAGACATATTTTCCAAATCGTTATATATAAGAACAGGTTTAGATGTAAGGACTCCATTTACATAGGCCATGGGAATGATAGCAATTAACCAAGCTAAGATTAAATGGCTCCAATTACGTTTTAAGAAATTTTCTGCAAATAATTTTAAGGCAATCAAGGTTAAAGAAATAAGTCCAAATGTGATCAATGTGTATATTTTACTGAAATAAACAACACTTAGCACGAAGGAACCTAAAGTTAAAATTGTCCAGGAAGGAAGAAAGGGGATTGAGGCTTTTGGAAAGTAAATCTTCAAACACATGTAAATAAACATGCAGGCATAAGGTACTACAGTAAAAAAGCCATATTCTTCAATAGGTAAGTTTATTATTTTGGTTCCAACCAAGTATTGGGAATTGAATTCCCAAACGCCCATTTGGGTAAATAGGATATCCCAAAATATATATATGCTTGAGGTGATGAATGTTGCTAATACAACGAATTTGAAGTACTTGTAAAAGGCCACCTTTCTATCAAACGACAGAAACAGTGGCCCTACAATGGTTACAATATCTAAGAATAAATAAGTATAGTGGTTGCTAACTGGAACGTACATTGTTTGTACAAGTTACGCTGGTTGTAGTTGATAGCCAAATTCAAGAGCGTAATCTTTTAATTTTTCTCTTAGAACACGACGTGCAATAAAAATTCTAGTTTTTACCGTTCCAATAGGGATATTTAGTTCTTCTGCAATTTCGTGGTATTTGAATCCCTCGGCGTTTAGTTTGAATGTTAGTTTTAGGTCGTAGGGTAAAGATTCAACGGCAGAATCCAAATCTTTGCGAATGAATTTCAGCTCAGCATCGTTATCTACTTTGTGTGAAGGAATATCTAAAAAGTAGGTATTTTCAGTACTATCCAAAAACGTGTTGCGTTTTTGATTTCTTCGGTAGTTGTTAATGAACGAGTTCTTCAGAATCGTGTAAAGCCAACCTCTTAAGTTAGTGCCTGCTTTAAAGTTTTCTCTGTAACGATACGCTTTTAAGATGGTGTCTTGCACTAAATCTTTTGTATCATCCATATCGTGTGTTAGAGATAGAGCATAGTTTCTAAGTGGTGCTAGTTCTTGCTCCATCATTTTGTCGAAATTCAATTGTGTAACCTTCATAGCAAATCGTTAAACAAATATCTATACTATTTGGGGATTATTCAATGTGTATTGTTTAAGGTATGAAGCTAAATAATTAAACAGAATTAATACATCTGTGCGTGTGAATTGTGTAAGTAATAGAAAATCAAATAGATGAGAAATCTTCTAATAATAATTGTTTAATTAGTTATCGATAAAGTTAAACATATGGGGGATGAAAGGCGTTTTCTCTTTCTTGCAGTTGTATATGAAAATCTATCAAGAGATAAACAAAACACTTGAAAGAATTAAACCTATGTTTTGAAATTCTGCTTACTAGGTGAGCATTTAAAATGATTAACAAAAAAAGGCCACCTATAAGGTGGCCTTGATATAAAAAGCGAATAAAAATCGGGTTAAACCAACACAGTTACTTTGTTGGCAAGCACTTCAACCAAACCACCTTGAACAGTAAAAGAATTGGATGAAGAACTGGATTTTACCTCAATCGTTCCTGCATTTAAGCTAGAAATCAAAGCGGCGTGATTGTGTTTTACCTGAAAACTACCTTTGCTTCCTGGAAGAGTAACTAAATCTGCCTCTCCTGAGAATAAAGTGTTATCTGGTGTTAAAATTTCAACAAACATTTCCGTTTAATTTTATGTAATTAAGCCGCAGCTTCTTCTAATAATTTTTTACCTTTTGCAACTGCATCTTCGATGGTACCAACCAAGTTGAACGCTGCTTCAGGATATTCATCTACTTCACCGTCCATGATCATGTTGAAACCACGAATGGTATCTTTGATATCAACCAATACACCTTTCAAACCAGTGAACTGTTCTGCAACGTGGAATGGTTGTGACAAGAAACGTTGAACACGACGAGCGCGTGATACAACTAATTTATCTTCTTCACTCAATTCATCCATACCCAAGATTGCGATAATGTCTTGTAGTTCTTTGTAACGTTGTAACAAAGCTTTTACACGCTGAGCACAGTTGTAATGATCATCACCTAAGATTTCTCTAGATAAGATTCTAGAAGTAGAATCCAAAGGATCTACAGCAGGATAAATACCTAACTCGGCAATTTTACGACTCAATACGGTAGTAGCGTCTAAGTGAGCAAATGTAGTTGCAGGAGCTGGATCCGTTAAGTCATCCGCTGGAACGTATACTGCTTGAACAGAAGTAATAGAACCACGAGTTGTTGAAGTAATACGTTCTTGCATCACACCCATCTCTGTAGCGAGAGTAGGTTGGTAACCTACCGCTGATGGCATACGACCTAACAACGCTGATACCTCAGAACCTGCTTGAGTGAAACGGAAAATGTTATCGATAAAGAAAAGAATATCTTTACCTGCACCTTCACCGTCACCATCACGGAAATATTCAGCAACTGTCAAACCAGACAAAGCAACACGAGCACGTGCTCCTGGAGGTTCGTTCATTTGACCGAACACCAAGGTAGCTTGACTCTTCGCTAATTCATTCATGTCTACTTTGGATAGATCCCATCCACCTGATTCCATAGAATGTTTGAACTCTTCACCGTAACGAATTACGCCAGATTCAATCATCTCGCGCAACAAATCGTTTCCTTCACGACTTCTTTCACCCACACCAGCAAATACAGACATACCCGAGTATGCCTTCGCAATATTGTTGATCAATTCCATGATCAATACGGTTTTACCTACACCGGCACCACCGAACAATCCGATTTTACCTCCTTTTGCGTAAGGCTCCAACAAATCAATAACCTTAATACCTGTATACAAAGGCTCAGTTGAAGTACTTAAGTTTTCGAAAGTTGGTGCAGCTTGGTGAATACCACGACCATTCTCGTTATTCAATTTCTCCATACCATCGATAGCTTCTCCCACAACGTTCATTAGACGACCACGAATGGATTCGCCTGTTGGCATAGTGATGGTAGTACCTTTGTCGACAACTTCCATACCGCGACGCAACCCTTCAGTACCATCCATAGCGATTGTTCTCACCATGTTCTCTCCTAAATGTTGCTGAACTTCTAACACCAAAGTTTGTCCGTTATCTTTGGTTACTACCAATGCATTATAAATCTTAGGTAGGTGGGATCCTGCCTCGTTGAAACTTACGTCTACAACAGGACCGATAATCTGTGAAATTTTACCAATGTTAGCCATCTTATTTTTCAGGGTGCAAATATACGGTTTAAAATCGATGAAATCCTATTTTTTACAATTTAAAAACATCAAGTTTTGGAATTTGCAAATAATTAATATTGAACACCCGTGAAAATTATCAACTATATTCTGGAGTTGTATCGCTAATTGAACAGGGGTGGGTTTCTTGGGGGATGGATTACTGGCTTGCAAAATGGAATATCGTTGTTTTCAAATTACTTCAACTCAATTGAAGCTCAGTAAGTGGTGGTTAGCGTGTTTTTCAAATAACTTTTAGTCTATTTGAAAAGGTTGAAATTATTGTACCTTTGCAGCAAATCATGGATCGTAATACAATAATTGGATTTTCATTAATCTTTTTAATTCTTG
>CAYPYX010000027.1:0-26182 GCA_964415065.1 uncultured Rhizobium sp. | reverse complement strand
ACTAACTAACGTGCAGATCGCAATAAACCTCGAATGTACACGTACAACAGCTAACACGAACTAACTAACGTGCAGATCGCAATAGACCTCGAATGTACAAAGCAGCAGAAATAACTATTAAAATAACGGCTATAAACTGACTATGCGACAACCATCCCCCGAAAACAAAACCCCGAGCTTCATCCCCTCGATAATTTTCTGTAATAAATCTTCCTATCGCGTAGATTAGCGTATAAATCAGAAATAATTCCCCTTGAAACTTTTTACGATTCATATACCAGATCATAAAAACGGAAATACTTAAAATCAGAATCGCATCCCAGAGTTGAACCGGATACAAGGGAACTCCTTTGGGATCAGCAGCCGTATGAGGTGCATTAAATATCAAGCCGAATGCACTGCTGGTATCACATTGTTTTCCATGGCAACAACCAGCCATAAAACAACCTATTTTGCCAAAACCGTGCACCAAAGAACCTCCAATCGCTATAAAATCGGATGAATAAAATATGTTCAAATTATTTTTTCGGAACCACCAATACAAAGCTGGTACTGTAAATAAAAATGAACCATAGAATACAAAACCCTGTCCTAAATTCGAAAAAAAATCAGAGGGATTTTGAATAAAATAAGAAGGTTTCTCCAAAAAATAAAAAAACTTTCCTCCTACAAAAACACTGATAAAACAGAGTAAAATGAGCTCAGAAATCTTATCAAGATCTGGCAAAAAACGACTTCTTTGAGTATACAGATAAACAAAAGCTGCGACTACACCCAACATTATCATGAGTCCGTAAGAGAACACTTTAAACGTACCGAACTCAATTATAATTGGATGCATAATTTAAATCGAATAGTTAAATCGTCAAATTCGAACGAATTATAGCGGCCATCTCTGATAACTCCTCATGAGATGGTTTCATTTTCTCCCGTGCAAAATTGATATCTCCAACTTGATTCAACGGTACCAAATGAATATGAACGTGTGGAACTTCCAATCCAATAACCGCAGTCCCTATTCGCTTACAGTCTACAGACTTTTTAATGGCTTTTGCTATCGGTAATGTAAATTTCCAAAGATCAGCTAATTCATCCTCAGACAAGTCGAACATGTAATCGGTTTCCTTCTTAGGGATACAGAGTACATGCCCTGGTACTAAGGGCATTACATCCAAAAATGCTAGATGATTTTCGTCTTCATGTATTTTATGACAAGGGATTTCTCCCTTCACAATTTTCGAAAATATAGAACTACTCATGTCGTTTTGCTCTTAGTAAATGTACTTGTCAATATAGTAAATCAGCTGAAAATTTAGGGATATAACACCTTTTTAGTTAAGCACTAAAAACAAATTTGTAATGCATCCTAAAAAGAGAATTTTACTTCTAAAAAAACTACGAGTTTCTTTATAACGAAATATCCAATACTTCCAATTTCACTAATCCAGCTGGCACTGAAATTTCCACTACATCTCCCTTAGCTTTTCCAAGCAATCCAGCACCGATAGCGCTTTTTATGGAAATTTTATTCTCTTTCAAGTTTGCTTCTTTTTCAGATACCAATTGATAAACCGCTTCCTTACCAACATTGTGGTTTTTCACTTTTACTTTGCATAGGATACTTACCTTATCGGTATTCAACAAGCTACTGTCGATTACTCGAGCATTAGCCAAAAGATGCTCCATTTGAGCAATTTTATCCTCTAAATGCCCTTGAGCTTCTTTAGCTGCATCGTATTCAGCATTTTCACTTAAATCCCCTTTATCTCGGGCTTCCGCGATAGCTTGAATAACTTTTGGTCTTTCTACATGCTTCAATTCGTTTAATTCCGCTTTGATAGCTTCTAATCCTTCGTGTGTAAAGTATTGTATATCGCTCATGTCGTTCTATAATTAGTGTTCAGTGTGTAATTTTTTAAGTCAGTTATAGTTAAAAAAAAATGTTGCACCGAACCTTATGGCTGATGCAACATTTTCAAATATAGTAAAATTTGATATTACCTAGATTCTTTCGGTTAAAATCTTAAAATATTTCGACTAATTACTTTAAATATTCTATCCTAACAAGGAGTTATAACTTCCAGTTTTGCTTATTAAAAATCTAAATAAATATTGATTTGTCGAATGAATTTTTTAACAACTAATTTATTCAGATTTACCCAAACCGATGCGAATTCCAAAAGAGTGAGTACCACTGAAAAAATTGGATGCTCTGTAACTATAATCCAAAGAGACTACATTTTCATCATTCACTTTGAAATCATAACTTACCCCAGCCATTGGACCTGAATAAGCGGTTGTATAACCAGCTTCATCTCCAAAAATCCCGTTTTGATAACAGAATCCACCTCTAACGCTCAACATTTCTTTGTAAGAATATTCAGCAGAAACAGTTGTTTGATTGGCACTGAAAGAATGGTTTGTAAATGCAAAACCCAATGTCAATCGGTTATCATAAACACCAGCTGTTTTATCCAAGCGGATATCGTAAGATGCCGCAATATTCAACATAGATGGTAATTTAATTGCTGCAGTTTTTACCTCCATAGTCTTCGTCAAAGGACTATTTTGGATTACTGCCTTATAGCTTAATCCATCACCTCTGAAACTCATATCTGGACCAATATTCTTTACAGACACACCAAAATTAAAATCGTTTCTTTTAATCTTACTTGCACCTGCTAAAAGGGTTGTAGAATATTGAACACCAGCATCCAACGACATTCCAGTTGCACTAGCATCCGGAATACCTTCCGTTACAAGGCGAGCAGTTACACCTGCAGAGATACTTTTTGAAAAGCTCTTACCATAGGAAACTCCGATGTTTGTCATATTCACACGATAGGTTCCAATACCACCATAAGGATTCTCTTCTGTGGTAATATCAATTGGATCTATACCGAACTGCATCACTTGAATTCCCAAGGTACCCTTATCGCCATCTTCTCCCATTTTCACACCGAAACCCAGGTTGTTGATTCCGATTCCAGAACCCATTAACCATTCAGTACGAGCAAAAACCAATTCTGTTCTGTTCGCCATTCGATCCAGACCACCTACGTTCATAAACATAGACTCTGCTCCAGTAACTCTACCGCCGTTTGACCAGCCAGTACCCGAACTACGAGCCCATCCGTTAATTGTAAGCTGCATAGCTCCCGCTTGACCTTGACGTTCGGGGTTACCTGCAAATGCGTTGTTTGTTAAACTTCCTACAGATGCTGTCAACAATAACGCTATATTTTTTAAATTAAATTTCATCTTTTACTAAATTAAATTGGTTTAATACGTATCTAAATCAACAGCATGCATAATTCCATACCAACGAACAACTTTCTCACCCAATCCTGGAGATTTAACATGAATCAAATATAACCCACTGGAAATCGGAACATTGCTCGCATTCTTCAAATCCCACTCGTAATATGTACGCTCATCACTCTTGGTGATACGACGAATTACGTTACCTGCCATGTCAAAAATTGTAATAGTTGCATCAGGTGGCAAGTTGGTGATTTTAACACGAGAATCGATAGGACTGTTTTCATATTCGCTATAACCTCTGTACGGATTAGGAACTACATTAACTAAATCCAAATTCTTACGTCCAATTTCTTTACTAATTTTTGGTGCAATTTCAGCCCCATCAAATTCATACATCGGACGATCGTTATTTCTCTTATCAGTAGTTTCAAAAGTTGTATACGCTTTACGAATTCTTACTTTGATGGTAACATCAGTTGGAGGTAAACCATCAGGACCAATACTGTAACCGGGTGCCAAATAGGTAGGAATTACCCATGTTGCTTGTGATAGTAAGCGAATCTTCTCTAAGTTGTTGGGGTTACCACCAGCTGTAGTCGACTGCAATCCTTTTCTAAAACGATCAAAGTTTGCATCGTCGCTTCCGTAGTAACGTTCACCTTGTATGTTACGAGTGATACCGTGTTTACCTGTTCCAAAAATGTAAATAAAATGTTTACCACCAATTGCAGGATAATTACCATTATCGTTATACACATTAGAAGTTGGATTCCAGATCATATCACGACCGTTTTCACCAGCCAAATAACTATCTTCACTAAATGCTATATTCAAACGCTCACCTGTTTCCAAGTTGATTGCATAACCAGGGAACCAGCTCAAACCTTGACTTCCAGCTTCATCTTGCATATTTACGTTTTTAGATGTTCCAAAACGCATGTTGAATTTGGCCATTTGTCCTTCGGTGCTGTTCTTAACTTCGTCATCCGCCATTTCAATTACAGCACAACGAGTCCATTTTGAACGATCACGAGTAATCACTAATTCAAAACTATGCAATTCAGACAATGGGTTCTGTAACCATGAAGCATTACCTGACCAAGCGAAACCGTAAGTATTACGCCCTGTAGTTGCACTAAACTTCTCACGAGCAGTTAAACCATAAGGAGCGATTCTACCGTTCCAAATACGTTCAAAAGCCCCACCTGGATCCAAAGGCTCACCAGTTGTACTCATGAAATCGTGATAGAAACCATCAAAAGTTGCACCTCTTCCTGTTGCACCTGAACGAATCCAGTTTAACCAAGGTGAACCCGAAGTTGCTGTACCTTGTGCGTCATTGTCCACAACAGATGTCAGCCACTGCTTGCCATTATCCTGCCAAGTTACAGACCAATCCAATACACCATTCGAAGGATCAGCAGCTGCATTCTCACCAGGATTTGTTACTTGAGTCCACTCTACACTCATACCCCAATCAGCTAAAGTTTCTTGGGTAGCATTGTAAGGACTTCTTCTTCCTTGCACGGTTTCAAATTTCAAAGCAATTGTTGTATCTGAGAAAATAGTATCGTTTCCATTATCACCTTTTTTCACTAACATCCAATCAGAATTAGATGTAATAGAGTCCTTCAAACCAGCATTAACTGAAGCTTTACGCTCACGTACAATCAATTCAAATTTCGCATTAGGAATTTTTATAGGATCTACCACTTTAATATTTACAGGTCCAGCACCAGCAACATATTTAGGCTTTTCAGAGTATCCTTTTGACAAGATTTCATCTACTGTTTCTTTTGTGAATTCTAAAGCCATTCCACCGTTACCACGACCTGAAATGCGCGTTAAGCTTGGTCCACTTCCGTATGAAGACTGTAATTCTGTACCAAAGTTTTCAGGTTCTGTTTTGTGAGGAGTTGCACGATACACTCTGATATTTCTTCTACCTGCTAAGAATTGGTTGGGATCTAACTGCAATGTATCGTCGGATAAAATTGCATAACTCAATACCATATAGTAGTAGTTCTTGAAGTCAATCAAGGTCGTATTGGATCCAGTTGCAAATAAATCATTCTTTATACTAAACGTATGTTGAATACCTTTATCAGCACCATCCACTTTTTCTACTGGTATCATTTGACTCAATTTTGGATCGTAAACACGGTTTATAATTTGACCGCGATTGTTCTTCATATCACATTGGAACATCAAACGCGCTTTATCCACGTTATCCAAATCACCAGTGTTTACAGTAGCATCTTTTAATTGATACACTAAATAACCTTCAAACTTGTAGGTTAATTCCTTATTTGAAGCATTACGATACTTTTCAACATAGTTTTCAACTTTCTCTGAATTCGTATTTAAGAATTTCAACACCAATTCTTGATGCAACTCTTGAACTTCAATATCAGGAGCATTGGGTCCATCTAGAATTTTAAAATTATTATTAAACAACGTTTGTGCTTTATCGCTCGCTAATTGCAACAAACGAATAGAACCAGTACCCAAACAAGGAGAACCTGCTCCACCACTTGTAGTTCTAGCCCAAACTACACCCACAGTGATACGTTGAACTTGCCCTGGTCTTAACAAGAATGGTCCAGTTGATTGAATGAAACGACGGTCACCTGGACGGTTACCTGCACTCTTTTCATCCCAACACTCACCAGGAAAGGCAGGATCCGTATTACCTGGGAACATGTAATTTGCAGAACGGCTACCACCGAATCCATTTCCACCCCAAGTAACGTTTTGTCCTTGCTTCCATTTACCTTTCAAATAATTATAGAAAGTATTTGCGTTGTTACCATCAGGGTTACCACTAATAGGGTCGCTTGTATTATTGTAATACATAAAGTGACTCATTCCCATTTGGTTACCTGAAGTATCTGTAGGACCTTCAAAATAGTCAACACCCACGGTCGGAGGATTTAAACCATATCCTAAAACCCCTTCATCTTCGTCATCACCATTATAGCAATATCCCAAACTTCTAGGAACATCACAACCTACATAGTCATCGGCATAGTTTCCTAAATCGGCATCTACCCATTGACCCATGTAACAATCGTTAACCGTAGTAAAACCACGGTTAATGATTTTTGTGGTGTAGAAAGTCATGTTATTTACCTCATCGTTAGTAGAAAAAGCAAATGCAGTTGTTTGACATTCAATACCGATTGGTTGTCCTGAAGATTCTGAGTGAATATTACCTCTGTCGTTATAAACCCACCAAATGAACATATCAGGTTGGCGATCAACACCATTCTCAGAGATAGGACGTCTCTCGTCTAATACAGGGTGTTCTCCATCGAAAGGATTATATACACCATCTGGAACAACTTCCTTGTAAGGTGCCATATAAGAAGCTTCCGCCCCGAATTTCACGCTTCTATCTTTTCCTCCGGGCCAGTCTCTAATACCCGCACTTTGAGTCAAATATTTAGACGTTTCAAATTCTTCCAATTCATCGCGGGTAACTTTCCACATTCTGTCGTAGGAATTACAACGCAAAGGATCAGTCGCTGCGTTAGTTGTATCCAATGGACCTGGCCAAAAATCACTACCATTCTGACGGTATGTCATTGCTGCCAACTTCAAGTTACCTCCATTATCCTTACCTCCAATCCAAATAGCACCAGAAAACAATGCGTGTTTTCTAACGGCATTAGGATCGTTGATTTTGGGTACTTCGTATTTTGGGTTGTTTAGATCCCACCACATATCACCACCATTCAACAATTTGGTACGTACGTTATTCACGTCCAAATCCGCTGATTGTGAAGCAGGGTTACAGGTATTAGCCATTGCACCTGCGCGTTTGTTTACTTTGAGTTTGTTTGCACGACTGCCCATATTTTCAATTGGGCGACTGAAACCAGCCTGAATCGCTAACAAACCTGCGAATATGATACCTAACTTTTTCATTTTCCTGATTCTTTAATACAATTAATTTAAGTTGAAACGTACTCCTAAACGAATAGTTCTTGGTGCATTCCAGTTTTGTGTTTGAGAGTTAAGCAACAATCGGTATAAATCAATGTAACTCTGCGTATCAACCTGAGTTTTGACCAAAAGTTGACCTTGAGGACTGTTCAAGAAACCATCATCATTGGGTTGTCCTGTGAATGGGAATACACCCAATACATTCCAAGTATTCAACACGTTATTAACCCACAAGAAGACTTGGAAGTTCAATGGATTCTTAGCACCATTGCGTGTTAATTGGAAGCCTTTGGTAAAGTTCAAGTCAAAGTTGTACTGCCAAGGTAAACGTGCACCAAAAGGAACCCCTTTGATTTGAGCACGGTCAACTGCTCCAATTTGAACTGCACGAACTGTTGGAGTATAAGGACCACCACTGTATGTATTTGCGATGATGTTGATACTTGTGAACTTCAAGATCTCTTTATCCCACAATTTTGGACCAGTATATAAGTTTTTCTTAGAGATTGGATCACGTCCACCTGCCCATGCCCAAGTTGTAGACAATTTTAAGTTGTGACGAATATCCAATTCACCCAATGGAATAACTGTTCTCAAGTTCGGTTGGTTACTTGCAATCAATGCTTGTTGAGAACTGATGTTTGAACCAGTACCATCTGCAAATTGTAACATGTAACTTACAGATACAGACATAGCTCCTAAATCACGTACGCTGAAGTTACCTCTGAAACCAGTGATAGTTGCAAAGTCAATATTTCTGTAAGTAGTGTAAGTTACAGGATATGCTTGGTTAACCTGGAACAATCCAAAGTCGTTTCTAATTTCAGAATAAGAAGCACTTAATTCTAAACCTTTATTACCTTTAGAACCAAAAATTTGCTTATAACCTACCTCATAATCTGTTTTCATACGAGAGTTCAAACTTCCGTTAGCTAAAGTAGTACCCTGACGGAATTTCAAGAAATACACGTCATCAATAGTAACAAATGAAGCACCAGCATTTGGACGTTGAGCCAATACATCATAGCTTACATAGAAAGTCTTCTTTTTAGGTTCCAAGGGGAAAGAGAACCAAATACGAGGCAACAAATTAATTGCAGGTGTATAATCCACAAAAGTCTTATCCGTAACTTCTTGTTTGTTGATATCCACCAAATAAGGGGCAATTTTACCGTTGCTTGTTTGGTTTGCTAAAAATTCTGGATTTCTTTGCTCTGATCCATCTGCATTAAACCAACGATCGCCTTCACGGTAACCTATGATTCGTGTAGGAGATTGCATATCATTTACATAAACATAAGCATCTGACGATACATTACCAGGATGTTCAATTTTTAAACCGTTAATTTCAGTTACTTCTCCTGCTGTTCGGATAGGATACAAACTGTAAGGATCTTTTAATACACTCTGGTTCGCATCATAACGTTCCATACGAAGACCCATACGGAAAATCAAATCTTTGAATTGGAACTGGTCTTGAATCCAAGCTGCAATATAAATAGGTTGGAACGCTCCAATATTTCTTTCTGAACGGTTGTTCAAAAAGTCATTGATGGATAATTTACTACTAATTTTGCGTTCACCTGTATAGTCATAACCAAAGTAGTTAACATAAGGGTTACCATTGTTCAATAATTCATCAGCACTGAACATGGTCAAATCAAATTGATCAGGAGAATATGAATTAACATCAATGAATGTACTTTCGTTAATAGCGTTTCCGTAAACATCCTTAGCACCAGCAGCAATTAATTTATTTCTCAAATTGCGATCGAATGTAGATTGATCGGTGTAGTTGATTAATCGGTTGTAACGAACAGTGTCGGTGAAAACACCATTTGCATCGTAACTTAAGATAGGATTATTGATATCCAATTCAGAAATATGCTTGTTAGCTAACTGACGCATTAAAATCCACAATCCATTTGCATTCAAGGTGTAACCTCTATTAAAGTTTTGCTCGTAATAAAAACCGGCTTGCAAATCGTGAGGAGTGCGCTCTCTTCCGTTAACTGTTTTTGGTTTTACTTGCATTTGTCCTAATGCAAATAATGAATAGCGTTCGGTTTGTGATTTACCCCAAGATCCGACTTCAGTACCGGGTGTTGCCCAAAGTGAATATACGTTATTAGGATTATAACCATTCAACAAACCTTGATTCATTAAAATAGTCAATGGATTAGCAATAGTCGCGCCCAATTGATCGTAGAAGTCATATACGTTTTGAGTATATTTGGCACGAACTGGATTCAAATCACTTGCTGTAAATCTCAATGCAGTATCAACGAAGCCTACTTGCTCCCAATAGTTTCTCAATTGTACAATGTTACCGTTTTGATCGCGAACAATTCTTGGAGTTTTGTTAGGATCTTGTTGTGCATCGTAATTAGAATATGCGAAAACCGGAGTTGGAAACGCCTGAAATGCTCCGATATAACCATAATCAAACACATTATCTAAATGCTTAGCATGACGCGATTGTGAAAATGTATTCTGGTATTCCGCACGAATCGTATAAAACGCACTTTTGATTGTGCTTTCTTTGCTCAATTTGAAGTTTTGACGGAAAGCCAAATATGCTCTGAAGGTTTGGTTATCAATGCGTGCATTGTTCTCAAAGTTCATGATTGTGTTGGTAGCAGCTCTACCACCACCGTAATTGTAACTCGCAAATGCAGTTACGTTAATATCTTTGGTTGGGTTAAATTCCAACTTACCAATTAAGTTACCATTGTATTGTTGAGAGGTAGGACGAGCCGCTAAAAGATCAAAATCCGATTCTCTTAAATAAGCAGCTCTGTGTACGAAACCGTTTGGAGTAAATACCAACGGTTGGTTTTCTAAATCTCTTAATTTCTCTTCTTTTAATACGTAAACTCCCGTTCTTGTAGGATCTGGATCACCATAATAACCTACGTTACCGTTTAATGTGAATCCTAAAACTACATTTCTTTCTGTTTTGCCTTCAGCATTTTTCTTTTCTTTTACCCACAATGGACCAGCAAAGAAACCTTCCAATGTGTTGTAGCCATAAGGATCTAAACCAGTTGAAGTAATTCCCTCGAAGATAGAAACGAATTTTTCGGTTGCACTCTTAGATGTATATGAAAACGCACCCCCGGTTAAGTCACCATACATCGCTGGAATACCACCAATATTTACAGAAAGCTGATCAACCCCCAGTGAAGGAATTGCTCCACCACCGATTGCACGAACACCGTCGATAAAGGTACCGTTACCATCTGCACGTGTACCGCGAACCGAAATACCTTGGCGTGATTCAATGATTGCGGAGTTAGTTGAAGTTAATGCCGCAACACCACGACGACCTGAATTCAACTGAGCAGCACCTGAAACTGTTTGCTCATTTTTCTCTAACTGAATAACTTTAGCTTTTGCCTTTGTGGTAATCACAACATCGCCCATTCGAGTGGTCATCGGAACTTTTAATGGTTCGTTCAAACCTGCTGAAAGCTCAACCCCTTCCAATTTGTACGGTGAAAAACCTTCTTTAGTTAATTCAACGCGATACGTTCCAGGGCTCAAAGTTTGAAACAATGCATTACCATCGCTGTCTGTAATTTCGTCCGCCTTTAAAATGTCGTTCAAATACAAACGTACTTTCACCCCTTCCAATGGCTTGCCATCGGGATCTGTTGTACTAACACGGTAGTCAGCAAAGTTGGTCTGTGCAAATGCAGCAACAGACAAAGAACTCAATAACCATGTAAATACCAGTTTAAGTAATTTATCCTTCATATAGTTTTACGTTTTTTTGCTTAAAAAAGCGGGTTTGAGAAATGTTACATCCATTCCACGCTTTAAACGGCAATTTTATCGAAAAACTAAGGATTTAACAAGTTTATTTTAATTGGTTTTTACAAGTTTTTTGTTTATGAGTTGCATTTTTTGCAAATAAATAATACTATCTATTTATTATTCAATATCTTAAGCAATAAATATTCTGAAATTTGACGGTAACTTTCTACCGACCAACCAGCAATATGTGGCGAAAACATTACATTGGAAAATGCTCCTAATTTTTCAAAAACTTCTCGTGTATCTATGTCCATTTTCGAAGGGGGTTCCACTTCTAAAACATCAGCAGCAAATCCGCTTAACTTATTATTTTCTAAATATTTCAATACCGATTTCAACTGAACCACCTCGCCCCTACTTCCATTCAACAAGACCAAACCCGATTTACATCCCTCCAAGAATTCATCGTTGACCCAATTTCGGGTTTCCTCGGTCAACGGCACATGAAAACTTATAATGTCAGATTCCCGCATCAACTCCTGTAATTCTACCCCTTTGACCTGATGCGTAAAACGATTATCACTTTTTTGCGACATTTCTATCGAGGCTAGTTTTTTTTCTGGGGATGTTATTTCGTTCTGCGGGAATGCTAATTTCTCTAAATTGGACACGGAATTTTCAACGTAGTATCCCGATTTTCCTTCTGAATATGCAACTTCCAATCCAGAAGAAATTGGATTGTACTTATCATAGGCCAAAATCTTCACACCAAATCCCGATAATTTTTGAGCCAATTTTGAACCGGTATGACCATAGCCAATTATCCCTACCGTTTTACCTTGAATTTCAACTCCGCGATTCTTTTCCCGATTCCATTGGAATTGAAGAACTTCAGTATGTGAACGGTATAAATTATGACGAAGCGACAGCAACATTCCAACCATGTGTTCGGCCACCGAATCTGCATTTGCACCCACCGCATGAATCAATTGAATACCCAATCTTTCTGCGTACTCCACATCAATATTATCTACTCCCGCTCCTGCACGGGCAATCCATTCCACACCAACATGTTTCATTTGGTCTAAATGGATTGGTTCTATATTTAGTTTACTTCGAACTACTACTCCTGTAGGTTGAGAACGGTGTAAAGCTTGCAAAAAATCTTCCTTTTTCAAATTGGGTTGATAATCCACTTCCCAGCCCGCTTCACGAAGGCCAAGGGTTAAAACTTCATGGACATCATCAATTAATAATACTTTCATTTCACTACTGTCGTTTCTTGCAGGTTTACATTACACCCATATTTGCCGAAGTTCAAAAAATCATCCCCCAAAAAGCTTGGAAGATACAGGAATCACCAACTATTTACGATTTCTAAACCACGCACTGCCGTGAACATCTGAATTACCTTCCCCCGAAACAACAGTTTCAGCAGAAACGGTGGATTTAGATGCTTGAAAGAAATGAGCTGCTGCTATTGCAAACACTTCCATATCTGATTCATTTACAGCAACTTCTTCCGACTCTGGATTGAAATAATTCTGAATAAAATGGGTATTGAAATCACCTTCAATGAACTTGGGATGGGTCATCACGAATTCCCCAAACGACAGAGTAGTTTGAATTCCAGTAATTACATATTCATTGATGGCACGGCGCATTCGTTCAATGGCTTCGGTGCGATTACTTCCCCAAACTACCAGCTTCGACAACATATTATCGTAGTAGATAGGGATTTCCATATCACTTTCCATACAATCATCCACACGTATACCCGGACCAGCAGGGATTAAATACGACTTCACTTTACCAATATTCGGTAAAAACTGTTGAAATGGATCTTCTGCACAAACTCTCAATTCTATGGCGTGTCCATGGATCTTCAAGTCATTTTGAGTAAAGGACAAAGGCAAGCCGTATGCAACATTAATTTGCTCCTTAACTAAATCCAAACCTGTAATCATTTCGGTTACCGGATGCTCAACTTGCAATCGAGTATTCATTTCCAAGAAATAAAACTCATCGCTATCTCCCAAAAGAAATTCAACTGTACCTGCACCAGAATAATTGCATGCTTTTGCTACGTTGACTGCAGCTTCCCCCATTTTATTTCTCAAACTTTCGGATAACACTACACTTGGCGCTTCTTCTACCAACTTTTGATGTCGACGTTGAATGCTACACTCGCGTTCAAAAATATGACATACATTTCCGTGATTATCTGCTAATATCTGAAACTCAATATGTCGCGGGTTCCCTACATATTTCTCAATAAAAACACTATCATCGCCAAATGCGGAACGCGCCTCATTTTGGGCTGCTGTAAGTGATGACAGAAAGTCGTCTTCATGATGTACCACTCGCATTCCCTTTCCACCACCTCCTGCCGAAGCTTTAATTAATACTGGAAATCCAATATTTTTACCCACTTCCAGTGCTGCATGAGCATCTTTAATTGCCTCGTTGATTCCGGGAACTAAAGGAACTCCAAACTTCTCAACCGCTTGCTTACTAGCAATTTTACTACCCATAATCTCCATAGCCTGGGGAGTAGGACCAATGAGAACTATATTATTTTCAGCCAATAATTGGGCAAAAACAGAATTCTCCGATAAAAATCCATAACCAGGGTGAACGGCTTCTGCCCCGGTTTTTTTGCACACATCAAGAATTCGATCCATCTTCAAATAACTATCTGAAGATGCTGGTCCACCTATGCAATACGCCTCATCTGCATACCTCACGTGCCGCGCTAACGTATCTGCTTCACTATAAACGGCAACGGTTTGAATCCCCATTTCTTTGCAAGTTCTCATCACGCGGATGGCAATTTCTCCTCGGTTAGCAATCAATATTTTCTTAAACATGTCAATTGGGCTATATTAGTTATAATAAATTCTGGTAAATTTCAGGAGTAACTTTCAACAAGCGCACCATTTGATTTACCTTCGCGAAGGTAATCACAAATGAATAGCATTGCAAAAACCATACAGTTGATTCGATTAGAATTGCAATTGGATTTGAAAAAACCTACTGTTTTTGCATCCGCGGTGTTGCAACTTGCCACCTTGGCTCTCCTTAGTATGTTATCGCAGCCCAAAATAAATACATCTATGTGGAACAGTTTATTTTGGATTAGTTTAATCGTAACAACCATCAATGGAGTTTCTAAAAGCTTTACGATGGTATCTCGCTCGCGATGGATTTATTGGAATCAATTAGCATCCCCATCCAGTATTTACTGGTCTAAAGTCCTTTATGGTTGGTTAACCATGATCCTTTTTGCTGCATTAAATTTGGCATTTTTTGGCTGGTTTTTGGGGATACCCGTACAGCATATTTTACCATATATTCTAATTCTTCTATTGGTAACAGCTGGAGTTTCTACTGTATATACATTTATTGGCGCTGTTTCTTCCAAAGCAGATGGCGCAGGATATCTAGCCCCAGTATTGAGCCTTCCGGTTATCCTTCCCTTGATTTTGGTAGGCATATCTGCCTCGAAAAAAGCATTAAACCCAGTATTGGTTTCATCAATTTACAAAGATGCCATGCTTTTAGGCGGACTGAATTTTATGATTTTAGTTCTTACAGGAATCCTCTTTCCTTTTTTATGGAAGGATTAATAACTCGGTTAAGGTTCAGCTAAAATTCTAACTATCGCTAGGCTTACAATTCGTAAACTATAAGCCTAACGACTATTAAATTATAAACCTAACGATTATTACTGCCAGAATCAACAACCAGAAATCAGGATTCTTATCGGCCGTAAACTTAGCGGCCGTAAAAATTAGGATTTCAATTTCACTTAAAGTTTAGCGACCCGACCATTGATATAAAATTTTAGAAGCAATATCGATATATGCATCTTTATTATATCCTTTCATCCATGTTTCACGAGTCTTGGTTTTTATAGTGTCGCCCTTAACCTCTTTCAAATCGACATCAAGAGCATAAGTAGTGTCAATTTTCTTTTCGTATTTAAAATCCTTGAACTTCTGATCTTGTTTTTTCAATTGCTCTTGTTGCTCTTTATAACCATCTAACCACAAGTTGTAGGTCATTTCATCGCGCATTTGTGCAATTTGTTTAGAACGTTCCTTTACCAATTCGAAATACTTTTCGCTCTTCACCATTTTATTTCCTTCAGCAATCGCGTTTTTGTATTTTTTATTTTCGTAGGATTTGTAGCTTGCCGCAGGTATTTGATCAAATGGCATATGAAAATCCATTTCCTTTTCACCTCGTTCAATTTCATCGTAGGGATCTGGCACAATCACATCGGGGATTACGCCTTGTAATTGTGTAGTTCCACCGTTAATTCGATAGAATTTCTGAATAGTTACTTTCAATTCACCAAAACCTTTTGGGAAAACGGTTGAATTTCCACCTTTTAATGGAACCATAGTTTGAACTGTTCCTTTACCAAATGTACTTTTTGTTCCAACTATAATTGCACGCTTATAATCCTGGAGAGCAGCAGCTAAAATCTCAGATGCAGAAGCACTGTAAGTATTTGTTAAAACTACCAAAGGACCATCGTAAATCGTTTGAGGATCAGGATCATTTGCTTGTTGTATATTCCCTCCCGGATCTTTTACTTGAACAATAGGACCTTGAGAAATGAACAAACCGCTCATATCAATGGCATCAGCCAAACTACCACCGCCATTATTGCGAAGATCTAAAACAATACCGGATACACCCGCTTTTTTCAATTTTTCTACTTCGATTCTCACATCGCCTGCACTATTTCTACCTCTACCTCTTGACGAAAAATCAGCATAAAAACTAGGCAATTGAATAATACCAAATTTCTTTTTCTTATATGTAAAAATGGCACTTCTTGCATAACTTTCCTCAATTACCACTGTTTCACGGATAATAGGAATAACATGGATACTACCATCGGGCTTTTTAACAGTTAAACGCACTTCTGTTCCCTTCTTACCTCGAATAAGCTGAATTGCGTCGTCTAATTTCATATCAACGATATCCACAGGTTCAGCAGCACCTTGGGCTACCTTCAGGATTAAGTCTCCCGCCTTCAGCTCACCTTGTTTGTAAGAAGCACTTCCTGGTACTATTCGTTCTACTTTCACAAATCCATCACGTTCGGTTAATGTTGCTCCTATACCTTCTAATTTACCCGTCATGGAAATATCAAAATTTTCTTTATCCGCAGGGGGAAAATAGTTCGTATGAGGATCATAAATTTCAGCTACTGTATTGGCATAGAAAGAAATCTGATCCTGACGATCCATTTTTCTCCAACGCTTAAACCAATCTTTTACGTATTTCTGTGTTTCATTTCGAGCTTTAAACTCCAAAGTATCAAAGGGTGTAGTTTTAGATAACCCAGAGTCAGATTTTCCAGATTTTAACTCTTTTTGCTGTTCTAACTTACGATACAAACGATCTACCACTTGAAAACGAGTCCACAATGACCATTTGGATTCCAATCCTTGCAAATTAGCTACGTATTCTTTTTCCTTTTCTCTAGAAACATAGGTCAATTTTTCGTCGTAGTTCAGAGGCGTTTGTGTTGATTTCTCAATCCACGGTTCAATAACATTCAATCGTTGACTCAAGGTAGTCCACACCGTGTCAAAGAAATCAAAACGACCTGCTTTCATCTGATCGTCGATGGAGAATTTGTATACTTCAAACTTTTGAATGTCTAGTTTTGTAAAAAACTGTTTGTCTCCATCAATTTTATCTAAGAAATTGGAATAAATCTGTGCCGAAAGAGAGTCATTGATTTCTTTTGGGCTATAATGTTCCGTACTTAAAGTAAACAAAAGACGCTTTAATAGAGGTTCATCTCCTGAAGCGGGTTTATTACTACAAAAAACCAAAACGGCTACAACTGCCGAAATGGAACTTAATGAAATCCATTTTCTCATTATATTCTTACTTTTTTACATCAAAACGTTGCAACCCCAATACGTCTATACCCTGCTCAAAAACGATATCAACAGGGATATTGGCCTTGCTCAAAACATCCAAATCTTTTTGAAGTTCAACACCAATTACACCACGTGTGTCCAATACGGATTGAACAACTGCTTTGTCTCCATTTCCTTGCCACATCAACAATTCTGACGCTAAATCAGAAATTGCTTGTTTCATTTTTACCACATCCACTTTATATCCTTTGGATGTTTTCACCACCGAACCATTCTTCACTAAAGTGTTAAAGGTGATCATATTTGCTTTTCCATGTGCGCTTGAAGCCCCAAAACGCACTGAGCGGAACACAGATGCAACGAACGTAACATAGTAATCATCTAAATTTCCTGTTAACTCACCTTTTTCATGCAACTTGGTTACCATAAACAATCCTAATACATCCGCTTTACATTCTTCAATGGCTGAATATGTAGCACCTAATGCTTCTCTAACGGTTATTATTTTCCCATCGGATGATTTTACCACATTCTTAACTCCTAAACCATGTGCCACTTCATGAAACATAACATTATTAAAGAATGCATCAAACGTGATATTCGACTGTTGTTCTGATACAATCAATTTCTTTGAAATCGGCATTACCATATTTTCAAACTTAGCACGCATGGTATTCTTCAACTGAGATCTTCTTGTTCCAAAATACTTTTGAATGGTTTCGTCGTTAGGTAAATTAACTGCAATGGTTTTTGAGCCTGAATTGCAATCTCCCGCATAATAAACAGCATCAAATACAGCCAATTGACTTAATGCCTTAGCTGGTTTTGGCATTGGAGGAAATCCAGGTTCTTCAATCATTTCAACTGGCGCACCTTCTTCTCTAATGGGTGTTTCATCCGCCAATGACGGTTTATACTCATTGGAAACGGGCAAACTCGCTTGGAGTTCAGGCAACAGTGCAACATAACGATCCAATTTTTTACCCCATTCTTTATCACGAACCAATACATAAGCTTCAAAAGATGTTTTAACACCCAACAACTTATCTTCATAGTTCTCAATAGGACCGATAATTAAATCCAAACGAGAATTTAAATTCAACCATTCTACATCCGACATGATGTAGTCGCTCGACCCAATTGCTCCCGATCTTACTCTCAAATACTGAGCAAAAGCAGGATCTTCTTTTTCAATAGCTTTAGCTGCCAATTCCATTTCATCCATAATTTTACCCACTTCCTCTCTGTAGGCTTCACCAAATCCCTGAGCAGAAATCAAATTCCCGTTTTTCAAAGGAAGCACTTCCAAAGGCAATTCACCGGGTTTAGGTGCTGGAGGTGGGGTTTTAGGATCGGGCTTCGGAACATTTCTCACCAAAGTATAAGGACTCAATACGCGGAATTTCAAGCCTTCTTCTACTTGATTTGCATCAAAACCTGGAGGATAAAAGTTTGCTCCTTTAGGCTTTTCACCAACTCCCAAAATGAAAGGTTTATCGTTATTCAAACGATCCCAAGGTCCGTAGTTGATTTCCATAAACCGACGGAGTGTATCGTTTTTGATCCCTTTTAAGGCATCATTTTTAGACATGTATGTCTGCTTCCAAAAAATTTCATCCGCTTGCTTTGCAGCGCGAATTAAATGCACAATACACTGCTTTTCCGCTTCAGACAGAACAGTAGTATCTGTAGTTAATTTAATCTGTTTATACGAATTAAGTCTATTAGATAACGGATATCCCTTCACTACTTTTTGAGACCATGCCGTTTGCGAAACAAACATTCCGCATACAAATAATCCTGACAATATTCTTTGAGTAACTTTTTGGGTCATTCCACAAAAATAGGCGGGGAAAGATTGAAACAAAATCAATTTTATATAATTATTGAAATAAACGACGAAATAATCAAACCAAACGATTTGCGACAATTATTGTTTGAACATCTTTAGAGATATTCGCGGCGTGAATTCTGAAACTCTATCCTCCGAAATATGTGAAAAGATCTGTCAATCCATGCCCAACCACAGCGGCAGTATTCGCATCGGAGAGAATCTTTATCCTTCCAGTATTATGGAATTGAGCCATCCTACCGGGAAATACGTGTACCGAATTATTATAAAATTAATCAACTTATACTCCCAAAAAGGAATAATTCGTATCATAGGAAACAACTGTGCACCCGGCTTATCTTTTCCAAATTTAATTGATAATCAGGGCATTTCTCAATTTGAAGGACTAACAAAAAGCTGTCCCATATTAGTAGCAAATATTTTAGGGAATGGTTCTTACCCTGATTCCGTTACCATTCCAGCAGAACCATTTATGGTAGTTCCTATTAATGAAAATTGGCAGAATTTCGATGATTATTTGAAAGCATTTTCTTCTAAATACCGCGTTCGTGCCAACAAAGTAATCCAAAGTTCCAGTCAATTTACGGTGGAAGAATTGAGCAAGAAACCTAGCAACGAATGGATTGCCCCATGTGCTTCATTGCTACATCAAACACTGCAAGATAAAACCATCGCTATCGGTAAAAATCTGCCTGAATTAATTCATAGTTACAAAAAAGCTTTAGGAACAAATTATCGAGTTTTTGGATATTTTTTAAATGGGGAATTAATGGGTTTTATTAGTTGCATTGTAGGATCTGAAACCCTGTATGCCATGCAGTTAGGAATGAGTAATAACACCCCTACTGAATTCAAATTATATCAACGGATGTTAATGGATATCATTAATCTAGGAATAGAAAATAAAGCGAAACACGTTAATTTAGGAAGAACTGGAACAGAAATTAAAAGTACTTTAGGTGCTGTTCCTGTAAATAATTCCTTTGTTGTTTTTACCCGTTCAAAAGTTTTATTGACACTATTTAAATTGTATTTAAAATACATTCACAAATCTCCTCAATTTATTTTGCGGAAGCCATTTAAATAACCTAAATATCACACTGGATTGATATTCAGTTAAACTTACATTGCGAGCTTCGAATCATGAATAATTCGAGCAGAAGAGCTTTTGAAGTTTGCGTGATGAGCGACTTACATCTTGGCACTTTCGGCTGCCAGGCACTTGAAATTGTAAAATACTTAAAGAGCATCCGCCCTCAAATACTGGTATTAAATGGCGACATTATTGACATTTGGCAATTTCGAAAAAAATACTTCCCTCCTGCACACATTCAAGTTATCAGAGAAGTTTTCAAATTAATGGAACTGGGCACTCAAGTCTATTACATTACCGGAAACCATGACGAAGCGCTGCGAAAATACTCGGGAACTGGCATAGGAAAACTTACTATCGACGACAAGTTAGTATTGGAGCTTGATGGTAAGAAAACATGGATTTTTCATGGGGATGTTTTTGATGCTACTACAAAAGGAAGTGCGAAGCTCATCGCGAAGCTCGGTGGTCAAGGCTACGATTTGTTGATTTGGTTAAATCATAATTTGAATATTATACTTTCCGCGCTCGGTAAAGAAAAATACTCTCTTTCAAAAAAAGTGAAAAACGGGGTTAAAAAGGCAGTTAAATGGATTGCTGACTTTGAGGATACCGCTGCTGAGTTAGCTATTGAAAAGGGTTTCGACTATGTAATATGTGGGCACATTCATCAACCTCAAAAGAGAACAATCTCTACCGAAAAAGGATCCATTACTTACTTAAATAGTGGTGATTGGATTGAAAATCTAACTTCTTTAGAATACCATAAGGGCGAGTGGAACATTCATCAACACGAATCCTACAATTACGAAAAAACCATATCTGTTGATTTCCCTACAACACCCAAAATACCAGATGTATTAACTGAAAAAGTAGCATTCTGGATATCCAGTGCCATGTAAATTTTTCAGCCCAAGTACCTTTTAAACCAACACTTACTTCCATTATTCCATTTCACAAATTCAATTTAGAAAACTATAGAATACCTTATTCATGTCTGAAAAACCTTTAAAAATACTTTATGCCGTACAAGCAACTGGAAACGGACACATCGCACGTGCTATTGAATTATATCCTTATTTGAAAAAATACGGCAATATCGATTTCTTTCTCAGTGGAAGTAATGCCAGTTTATTTCCAGAAATACCTATTAAGTTCCGAAGCACAGGTTTGAGTTTATTCTATCGCAATAACGGAAGATTAAACTATTTTAAAATCCTGTTCCAAAGTAATCCCATTCAAATTTATAAACACGCTAAAAAACTTCCTGTAAAAGATTATGATTTGATCATAAGCGACTTTGAATTTATCACGTATTTAGCGTGTAAATTGAATAAAAAACCTTTCTTTCATTTAGGACATCAAGCCAGTTTTTATTCGTCGAATACTCCAAGACCTATTAAAAAAAGCTTTTTAGCCAATTGGATTCTTAAAAATTATTGTCGCTCAACTTGGAATATAGGTTTTCATTTCAACTCTTATGAACCTTGGATACTTCCCCCGATAATTAAAAAAAATCTTTGGAGTTCCGTATCTATAAATCCACCGAGCTCTGTTGAACAAACCGCAGATTCAAGCTCTATAGAATTTAAACCAAATCACGACTTTTCCTACGAAATTTTCAATCCAATTCCTTTAGAGAAAAACGATTCACACAAAACTCAAACCCGTAGGATTACGGTATACTTACCCCAGTATTCCACAGTTGAAATCCGACGTTTCTTTTATGGGATACACAACGTTCAATTTCACATATTTCACTCGAGTGTTCAACAATCTTTTGTTGAAGGCGATTTAAGCTGGTTACCCATTAACAATGAATCCTTCACTCAATCCATGATCGCATCTGATGGAGTAATTTGCGGAGCCGGTTTCGAAACACCAGCAGAAGCACTTTTTTTAGAAAAAGAATTACTGGTTATACCCATTACGGGGCAATACGAGCAATATTGCAATGCTGAATCTCTCAAGGAAATGGGTGTTACTGTTGTAGATCGCTTGGATTTAAATTTTTACGATGCATTCAATCGTTGGATTAAGAGTCCGAGAAACAAGAAACTTAAACCTGCATTTCTTCCCACGAATCAAATTGTGGATACCGTATTTAACGACTTCATTTTGCCTAGATTGTAGTTTATTCGTGTGCTGAAATCAACTGTGGTTGAAGCACATGATAATTCAACAAGTTGTCGTGAGAATTCATAAAGGAATGTTATCTTTGCGGTAATTTAAAAAGCCATGATAATCGGGGTACCAAAAGAAATTAAAAACAATGAGAACCGCGTTGCAGTGACTCCAGCGGGTGTTAGTGAGTTTGTAAAGCACGGTCATACCGTGTATGTTCAGTCAACTGCCGGTAACGGTAGCGGTTTTTCAGATGAAGAATACAAAAACGCTGGCGCGCAAATCCTACCTACCATTGAAGAAGTGTACAGCATTGCTGAAATGATTGTGAAAGTTAAAGAACCAATTGAACAAGAATACAGCTTGATCAAAGAAAATCAATTGCTTTTCACCTATTTCCACTTCGCTTCTTACGAACCCTTAACTCATGCTATGATTAAAAGCAATGCTGTGTGTTTGGCTTACGAAACCGTTGAGCGTGATCGCAGCTTGCCCTTATTAGTTCCAATGTCAGAAGTAGCTGGAAGAATGAGTATTCAAGAAGGTGCTAAATATCTCGAAAAACCAATGGGTGGACGTGGTGTTCTATTGGGAGGTGTTCCCGGTGTTAAACCAGCTAATGTAATCGTATTAGGTGGTGGTATCGTGGGTACTCAAGCAGCAAAAATGGCTGCAGGTTTAGGCGCAAACGTTACTATTATGGACGTTAATCTAAATCGCTTACGTCAACTAGACGATATCATGCCTCCAAACGTAAATACACAATACAGCAACGAATACAACATTCGTGAGGCTATCAAAACCGCAGATTTAGTTATTGGTGGAGTATTAATCCCAGGCGCAAAGGCTCCTAAATTAATCACTCGTGATATGCTCCCAACAATGAGAAAAGGTGCAGTTATTGTTGACGTAGCCATCGACCAGGGAGGATGTTTTGAAACTTCCAAACCAACAACTCACGCTGAACCAGTATACGAAGTTGACGGTGTTATGCACTATTGCGTAGCAAATATGCCAGGTGCAGTACCTTACACTTCAACATTGGCTTTAACAAACGCTACTCTACCTTACGCTATTCAGTTAGCTAACAAAGGCTGGAAGAAAGCATGTTCTGATAACAACGATTTACGATTGGGCTTAAACGTTGTTAACGGGAAAGTGGTATATCAAGGAGTAAGTGAAGCGTTTAATTTGCCTTACACTCCAGTAGAAGAGGTTTTAGCTTAATTTTTTGGATGTGTTGAATTCAACACATTCTATAATTTCAACTAAAACAACCGATTAATCTTACAGTTTTACCTTAAATGGTTTAACAACGTTCTAAAATGAATATAGTACATCACAAAATATATGGTGAGTCTAACCCAAATCCCGTGTACATTCTACACGGGATTTTTGGTATGTTAGACAATTGGCATTTAATTGCTAACGCTCTTGCCACTGACTACCAAGTTGTTACTCTTGATGCCAGAAATCATGGAAAATCATTTCACGATAACGACGCATCCTATCAAGCTATGGTGCAAGATGTTGTCAACTTAATGTCACATCTCAATCACCAAGAAATTGTTCTCTTAGGACATTCTATGGGCGGCAAAACTGCCATGTTATTCGCCGACATGTATCCCGAAAAATTAAAACAGCTTATCGTGGCAGATATCGCACCCAAAAAATACTTCCCTGGACATTTAGAATATTTCAAAGCATTCAAAGACATTGATTTTTCTCAAATCAATTCTCGAAAAGAAGCTGAATCTGCCTTTGAAATTTACGCACCTCAAATGTCAGTTCGACAGTTTTTACTCAAAAATTTAGAACCTAATTCTGATGGAGGATATAAATTAAAAATTAATATTCAGGCTATCGAAGAACACTATTTAGAAATTATCGATAAAATCAATTTACACAATACATTTACAAAATCGGTGGATTTTATTTTAGGAGAAAAAAGTGGCTATCTAAAAGATGAAGACAAGGATTATGTTGAAACCCACTTCCCTAATGCACACTATCATTTGGTAGATGGTGCTGGACATTGGGTGCATGCCGACAATCCAAAACAGTTTTTGCAAATCCTTCTTGAAATCCTAAAAAAAGGGTAATTTGCAACAAACTCGTTTAAACAATACCTCCATAACCTAAGACTTGAAGTTATAAATTTCCTAAATCAAAAAATCCAACTCCATGAATTTTCAAAGTTTCAGAGCCCTTATCGCCCGTAAAGAAATTTCACAAAGAATAACTTTGATAGGAATTTTGGCAAGTTGTTCCATTCAACTTTACAGTCAAAAAGTTAGTGCCCCTAGATGGTTTCTTTTACAAACATCGGCACAGTATAACATAAACGGTGGAGATTGGAAATCAAGATACCCTGCATTTACTTCCGTGCCATTGTCCTTTGAATATTTTCATCGTCATAAATTTATTGTGGGAGCCAATTATAACATCTATTTGGGTTCTCAAGTAAATGAAAACGGACTGTATGGCAATATGACCAATTCCAAAAACGAACTATTGGACTTAAATGGTTATCCTGCGGTTGTTCGCACCTACATGAGGGGATTCCAGTCAGGTGTTCATGCCCTAAAAAGCTACCCTTTGAAGGCTGGTTCCAATTGGCATCTTCAGATGGGTGGCGGGTTAGGCTACTATCGAAGTTATACAAAATTCGTTTTTGATGAAAACCAAGTTCCTCAAATTGACGGAAATTATCAAACAGGTTACGACCGTCTATCCGCAGGTTGGTACCTCCAAGAACAGATGCGAATCCAATACTTGAACAACGAATTGGTTTCAATGGGACTTGGAATCCACTTTATGCAAGGCAGTTCTAATCACCTTAGACCTTACGACTTTGCCAATCAAACTCCAGGATATCAACAGTTTACTGATTACTCCTACGGTGCAAATCTATTCATAACCATTCCTATTCGCGTTTCAGAAACCCTTCCTGAACCGGATTATTACGTAGAGTAACATGAGTTGGTTTTTTTACAACTTAGCCATACGGCTTATGCGTCCTTTTTTATTTTTCGGGGGACGTTTTTCTAATAAGTTGTACAAAACATATCGTGGTCAACGTGAGTGTATTCAAAATATTTTAGCATTGCGTTTGAAAAACCCCATTTGGATACATGCAGCATCATTGGGGGAATATGAAATGGCTTTGCCATTAATTCAACAACTTCATTTACACAAACCAGATGTCCCATTTCTAATAAGTTTCTTTTCACCTTCGGGTTATGAAAATGCAAAACTACCTCCATACTGTCACAAAATATACTTAGGAGCAGACACTCCAGAACACGCCGAAAAATTTATTGCAGCATTACAGCCACAAAAAGTCATTTTTGTTAAATACGAAGTTTGGTTAAACCATTTAAATGCTTGTCACTCTAAAAATATACCGGTATTCTATTGGAATTTAATTCTTCGCAAGGATCATTTCATATTCACTCATTGGGGAAAACCGTGGTTAACGGTTTTAAAAAAATGTCAGATATTATTTTGTCAGAATTCAATAACTATTGAATTACTCAAATCTAGAAATGTTACTCATGGAATACAAACTGGAGATATTCGGTTTAACCGGGCTCTTGAAATTCAAAACTTAGATTTACCTAAATCGTTGATAGATCATAGCAATGGAGAGTTAATGAATTGGTTAAATTCTGGTTCTCTGTTAATTCTTGGCAGTTCTTGGCCAACAGAAGAATCCATGATTTCGGATGTTTTGGAGCAACCTGAATTCAGGGAGAAGCTTCAAAATGACCCTAATCTTAAAATCATTATTGTACCCCACGACATTTCGTTGCATCACATTCAATCCATACAACGTTTGTTTTCTGAATTTCAAATTCAATTATATTCTGAACCGATTAAACATAAATTCCAAATTCTCATTGTAGATCAAATAGGTGTATTATCTCGTTTGTATAGATTTGCAAAAGTGGCCTTCATAGGAGGTGGATTTAGCGGACAGCTGCACAACATTATTGAACCCGCAGCCGCCGGATGTTTCACGTTATATGGCCCAAACGCTAAAAAGTTCCCTGAATCAGATCTATTTGAGGAACTAAATATTGGTTGTAAAATAAAGGATAGCCATGAATTAGCTAAAAAACTCTTACTAATTTGGGCCAATTCAAAACCGAATACATCCTTAATACTCAACAAAAATTTCATTAAAAATCAGGTTCAGCAACAAGTAGCTAATATCCAATATTGTGC
>CAYPYX010000026.1:10344-29106 GCA_964415065.1 uncultured Rhizobium sp. | reverse complement strand
CCCACTATGAAGGCGATGTGGTATTTGCCACCGATTATTATCCGTTCGGCAATCCCATATCGTGGTCAACCCCAGATTCAAGCAGCGGCAGGATGTATTCAGGGGTTGGGTATAGGTATGGGTTTAATGGGCAGGAGAGAGATGATGAATTAGGAGCTGGTGTAACAACCGCAGAATTCTGGATGTACGATGGTAAGCTTGGCAGAAGATGGAATTTAGATCCTTTAACAAAACCTTGGGAAAGTCTTTATGCCTGCTTAAGTGATAATCCAATTTTATTAAAAGACCCAGATGGTGATGATCCTGGAAATCCAAAACGTTATATCGTTGTTGGGGGAGATAATCTAACGAAAATTGGTAACAAATATGGAGTCTCTGTTGACAATTTGGTAAAATGGAATAATATTCCAAACAGAGATCAAATTAAAATTGGACAAAGCTTAATTGTTAGCGACCCCACAAAAGTTAAAGAGTCTGAAGGGTTTGTATGGTTTAATTCTGCAAATTCTACTTTTAGCGAGCTCAAAACGGTAAAGAAGCCGGAAGAATATTTATGGTGGGCATCTGGTAATTCTCCAAGAACTAATTCGCCGGTCAGTAATCAACCCTTAAGTACAACCGCTTCAAATAAAACTCAGAATGCTCAAATTAGCGGGGGTGGTTATATAAACCTAAGTGATCCTATACAATATCCGGGAATTAGCATTTATCAGAATAACGATAAGTCGGATAAGACAGACATAACGTTGCCTGGTTTTGGCATATACATTGGAGGTGGTTACAGTGGTAACAGTCTTAACCGTGTAATGCAACATGAGTACGGACACTATTTAGATTATAGGTTTAGTCTAGATTTAAATTATAATGGTCAAGGATTTATAAACTTTTATTTAATGATTGGCGTTCCAAGCTTATTTAATGCAGCAACAGGTATTGGAGGATCACATAATTCATACTGGACTGAAATAAGAGCAAATAAATGGGCTGAAATATGGTTTGGTAAAAATTTAGCCCCGAAATTTTTAAAGTACTACCCAACGAAATAAGACTATGAAATCTGCAACTATTATTTTTTGCATCGCTATTATGTTATTTACAGCAGGATGTGATCCCCATGATGGTAAATTAACTATTGTTAATAGTACTGATGATACAATTTTTTATAGTCTTTCTTATGACAATGATAGTATATTATTTTACCCGATAAATCAAAAGAATGGAAAAGATAATTATAAATACTCGGATATTATTCAGCCAAATAGTGAATCCCATGAACTTGTTATGGATACGTGGGAATATTTTATAAACACAAAATGCAAGGACAGCACTTTGAGAATATTTTTCTTCAGTAAGGAATTAATAGAGACAGCGGGGAAAGATTCTATTATGAATCATCAACTCTTTTCTAAGAGGGAAAAAGTTAAAGTAAAAGACTTAGAAAAATTAAACTGGCGAGTTACCTTCCCATAATCATAAAGCCCGATTTTATCGGGCTTTATGATTAAATATCTTTTCTGTGTCCAAGGTCAATCACATCAACCAAAAGCACATCATCAAAAATATCTTAGATAATGCGGTAATCAGCCTCACGGATACGATAACCATCTCTACCTTTTAGCTTTTTGTAGCCTGTGGGTCTTGGGTTATCGGCAAGGCAGTAAATAGCTTCTTTGATATTGGAATAATACGGCTCGTTGATTTTTTCGAGAGCTTACACCTTGAATTAGATAGTAGTGCAAATAATTTGTTACAACTTCTCAAAGAATATAATGTAAGCATCGTTTTAAATATATAAATTTTTTGTGATGGTCATGTTGTTTTAAGATCTCTTCAAGAATACGTTTCAATTTTTCAGCGATTCTAAGCGGTTTTATAATTTCAATGAAACAATATTTTACATAATAATGAATCCGTGAATTTTTACCAATTTTAGTAATGGTTTTTTGTTTAACTTGCTAAATACAAACCGCTATGCGCTTCCCCCGAAATGAAAAAATATGAATTGAAGGAAATGTATTGCGTTTACGGTAATTGATATTATGGAATACATGTAATTAATATAAACAACAACATTATGACAAACACAATTAAAACCGTTGCAATGTGGTTCTTACTAACCGCTTGGCAAACCTCATTTGCACAGAATACGAATCAAGAAAAAGCTGTAGAACTGGGAATTGAAGCGGTGAAACTTATGGATAATGGTGAAATAGACAAATCTATAAAGCTCTTAAAGGAAGCTAAGAAATTGGATCCTCAGAATATGGATTTTCCCTATGAAATTGCATATGCTCAATACTTAAAAAAAGATTATAAATCATCGATAAAGACGTTGAAAGCAATTGTCAATCACCCGAATGTGAACGACAAAGTGTATCAGCTTTTGGGAAATTCGTATAGTGTTAGTGGACAACCAGAAAAGGCGATTGAATGGTATGAAAAGGGTCTAGAAAAATTTCCAAATTCCGGGAAACTATATTTAGAGCGTGGTAATATTCATTTATTCAATGGTGAATACGGTAAAGCATTGGTTTATTATGAATTGGGGATTGAGTTGGATCCTGAGTTTTCTTCAAATTATTATTGGGCAACTAAAATTTATTGCAATTCACAGGAAGAGGTTTGGGGGATGATTTATGGGGAAATATTTATGAATTTAGAAAAACGCAATTATAAGCGAATTGAAGAAATCAGTGAGTTACTTTTTAAAACATATAAAAGTGAAATACAATTTAAAAACGATACATCTATTTCAGTGAGTTTTTGTAATAACACTTTACTGGATATTGAATCAATCAATATAACTGATTCGAATAATCTAAAATTGCCTTTCTCTATGATTTATGAGCAGACATTGTTATTGTCTTTGATTTCAGTTAAAAATATCGATGTTAGTTCACTGAGCCAAGTTAGAAGTAAATTCATTGATCATTATTTTAATGACAATAGTGATAAAAGTTATCCCAATATTCTGTTTAGTTTTCAAAAGAAATTGAAAGATTCAGGCCATTTTGAAGCGTATAATTATTGGGTTATGAGAAAAGGTGATGAAGAAAGCTTTTATGTTTGGAAATCGCAAAATAAGGAAAAATGGGATGCATTTGTAAAGTGGTCCAAATCAAATCCTTTTGTTATCGATTATTATAAAAGGTTTTATCGAGGTCAATATAAATAAACATTAATTCAGATAGTTTAAACAAAGTATCTAAAGGTATTTTATTAAGAAAAGACTATTCACCATGGAAGTAAATAAAAAAGCAATTGTTGCATATTGTATCATTATAGTTTCATTTTTATATGGCTGTAGAATACCAATCGAGAGAAATGATATTTATGCTAGATGTGCAAAGGGTGATACTCTTAAGTGGGGATTATTTAAAAAAGCAGAAAGAATAATAGTTACGGACAAATATTATTATATATGGCTTGATTTGTATGATGATGATGTTCTCGAGCGCGCACGTCATTTACTTATTTGTGATCATAATTTAGTTCTTAAAGGTGCATCTGGAATAATTCCTGAGATTATTGATGCACATGGAGATACTTTGCTATGTATTACAAACGAAGAGTATTTAACAAAAAAAAATGCTAGAATTAAGCCGTATCGGGATGATTTACCGAAGGAGGTTAAATTCAGTTTTAGAAACAGAGAAAGGATATTCAATGGGTATGGACGTAATGCTAAGGCATTAGTTGATAGTATAAAATTAATGCAAAATATGGAAAGGGTAAAAATCTATTTAAAGACTTCGGATAGTGTTCACTTTCCAGGAAGAAAGGAGTATTTTGAAGAAATTGAATATTATACAAAATCGTTCAAGAATTCCAAAGTATTAGAATACCCCATTTCATCATTTTATTGCGATCGCGGAAGGACTTATTTTTATATTATTGATAAAAATGATATTATGTACGAAATGCATACATTGGATGATCTAGTTGTTGAGAAATTTCTTATGGATTGTTGGCATAAATTAAATAACGTACCATAAAATTTTAATTCCTCCAGGCACAATTCCACAATTACTAATACTTTTCAAACTTCACCCATTTTAGTAACGGTTTTTTGGTTAACTTGCTGAATACAAACCGCTATGCGCATCCCCCGAAACCAAAAACAATGCGATCTAACCCACTACGAAGGCGATGTGGAATTAGCCACCTTTGATGGAATTACCAAGTGAAAATCAAAGAATAATTTCAGAATTTGAATTCTCTATCACAATAGATAAAAAAGGAAATTTTACAGGAGTTACCAAGGATGAAAAAAAGTAAAATTTAGCAGATTGGAATGAACAATTTACTTCTGAACCAACCCAAGTAAAAATAATAGATATGAAGGAATTATTTAAAATTTTATCAACTAATTGGATAAATGTTTTTGTGATATTTATTGCTGTATATATCAGTGCTTTTATTAATGCTTACTCCAATAAGATATTTACTTTTAATCAGTCAATATTTTCAGCTAACTATTTGATTTTTTTGTATGGAATTTTATTTTGGATAGGTTTCCTGATAGTAATTGGTTTATTAGATATTCTATTATTTAGTTTTAACAGAGAAACAAGATTTACAAATTATAAATTAGCGTTTGAATGGCTACTGATTAGTTTACCTTTTATCTATTGGCTTGTCAAGTATGATCAATGGATTTTTTTATGCCTTAAAAGTTCTTCTTTCCGTCTAGTGTATTTTTCATCGGATAGGATATGAAATGGCAAAAATGAAATTAAATTAACTGATACAGGTCAAACATTTTAAAATTAACAATATGAGTGAATACCCATTATTTATGCCACCAGACGAACTTGCCGAAAAAGGAGCTAAAAACTGGAACAAGAAAGAGGCTCGAGCTTATTTTGACTGGTTTATAGAATCTATAGAATTGAGAGTAAATAATTTCTTAACCATTATTGATTATGAATTAACATCAAGCGTTGAGGTAGATTTAAATACTATCTCTGAAAAAGTCCGTAGATTAATAATTGAAAAAAAGTTCTACGAATCGATAATTGGTACAGACGAAAAAAAGTTAAATAATTTCGGATATGCTATAGCAGTTGATGTAGGATTACTCATTTCTACAATTCTTAGAAAGAATCACCCTAGCTTATCTTGGATAATAGCAACTGGTAGAAAATCATATCATAGCTACAATTTACCAGTATTAGTGAAATTCAAAGGTGTTTCTACTGAAATTGACCCCTTATTTCTATTTATTAACAAATTGGGGTATAATTTTCGTTATGAAAATCAACCATTTGACTTATACGGTCAGTATTCAAGCTTATCAAATGCAGTTATATGAAATTCTTAAAATTATTAATAATAGCGTTACTGTTTTTTTGTTGTTCATCAGACAAACAATATAATGAAAGGGGAAAAACAAAAAAAACACAAGCAATTGAATCTCAAAAACTAATTAATAAAGAGAATCAAGTGTTGTAAGCCCCCCCAAAAAATATACGTTTTAAAAATGAAAAAAATTGTGACTTTAAAATGTATTAAACTTCATTGAATTTACAGAGTCTCAGCACAAATATTCTGCTCCAATATTTAAGAATTTAGAATATATATATATGTCAATCATGTGATGGATTTAGAATACGTAAACGATAAATCAAAACTTAAGAGATAAGAAAATGAAATATAAATTTATTCTTGCCTCATATATTATATTCTTCTTCTCTTGTGTTAATCACAAAGATAAAGAAGAATATCAGAGGCAAAAGGTAACTAACGTGGAAAATTTAAGTGGAAATGTATTTATTTTTACTGAGTTAGAACCTCATGATAATATAATTTACATTATCCCTGTGGATGAAAAAGACAGTGCTGTTTTTAAAAAAATGAATGTAGTTGATGCGATTCAACATAAAATTTGTATACAACTAAATACCGGTTGCTTTTCCAATTTCTACAAAGATGAATTTAAAAAAATTATGGCGTATAAGGCTTGTAATCTTCCGTTTAATTCCATGTTTTATTCAAGAGCATTTATTTCCTATAAAAATTATTCTGAAGTGCTAATACGCCCAACAGATAAAAATGGTAAACCGATAAAATTAAGTCAGGAAGATAGCTGTAATACAAAAGTAATTACAAGTACAGATTCTTCTTCATTTGAAATTTTCCGTATATATAAATAAAGAAAAAGCCCAATAAAATTTCCCTACTCCTATTTCTTCACCGCCAACTGC
The DNA here is from genome assembly GCA_964415065.1 of uncultured Rhizobium sp. Taxonomy (GTDB): domain Bacteria; phylum Bacteroidota; class Bacteroidia; order NS11-12g; family UBA955; genus VMCP01. Next base: position 22,900 of record CAYPYX010000026.1, on the reverse strand, counting down.
ATGTTGCACTCGCCGAACTCCGCGTTGTGGATAAAGACTCATTCAGAAATAGACAAGCCTATTTCATTGATAATAACGATTATACCATCGCCCTACCATAGCAGCCCAATTTTCAGCGATAGAGAGTATTTCAAACTTGCAAAACGATAATAGATTAAATAGTATGAAAGATTTAATAATTTTAATTGTAGTTCTTTTTTTTAGTTGCTCAAATAGAGGTAATCAAATTGCAGTGAATAAAAAAAGTGAAGTTGTACAAGAGTTAAATGATAGTACAACGTATAGTAATAAAGAGTATAAACTGTATCTATACTTTAAGGGTAACACAATAGAAAAATTTAAGCTATACAATACAAAAAATAATTTTGAATTTGTTGGAAGGGCTGAATTAGTAACCGTTGATGGAGAAATACCGGAAGGTACTAACCGTATTGACTATAACGATCCCAATGATTTTAGTGGTTATCCTTGTGATAGTACTTATCATTTTAATTCTGGAAAAATACATATTGATTTTGCTATTGAAAAAGGTACAAAAAAGAGGTTAGATTTATACGTTGATGGTTTCCAAAAATCAGATATTGAAAATGGAGGTTTTACACTAGTTAAGCAAAACTGAAGTCGTAGAGCCTGTAAAGAATTTTGTGTAATTACTAGTACTAAGTTTAATTTAATTTTAAACCCTCAATTATTTCTTTCAACTCATTGGGTTTAAGATTTATTTTCTCACTTTTGTCGTATATAGTGAGCAAATAAATAGTTTCAGTTTCGATGTATAAATAGCTAATTACTCTTGCACCACCACTTTTCCCTTTTCCTTTACTTCCAATCGCTAATCGTATTTTGTAGCAATTATTCCCTAAAAATGTACCAAAATCAGGAGTTTCTGAAATTTTTTGGATCATTTGTCCAAAATCCGACTTTAACGAAGGATACTTTTTTGTTAACCGTTTGAGTTCTTTTTCAAAGCGACTTGTTGGGAAAATGCTAAAGCTCATTCAATAAGTCTTGTGCGGATTTGAGTTTTATTTTGCCTTGTTTGTGAAGGCGCACCTGTTTTGCCGCTTCATTAAGATCCTCCCATAAATCAATAGTTTCAGAACTCATAGGCTTGGCGGTCCTTATAAATGAAAGACTTTTCAGAACTTTCAATGCAAAAGGAGCATCATTATCAGGTATTTCAACGAGTACTTTCATTTGACTACATTAAGTTTAAACGATACTATTATTTTCAAATTAAATTTCTAGTGTAAAGTTACAAAATAACTAGGATAAAACGCAACCAATAAAATTTCCCTACTCCTATCTTTTCACCGCCAATTGCATGTTGCACTCGCCGAACTCCGCGTTGTAACCAATCGTGAAAGGTAACTTTTGAGGCTGCAGGGAATCGTAGGCCGCACGTAAATCGGGTTGGAAACGGTTTTTAAATAAACCAATGGTTCGGGTGTATTTTCCCAATAGAGTAACGTCAAAGCCAGCTTTCTGTAAATTCTTTAATGGAATTCCACTGTCGTCTTGCAAAATGATCTTACTGTTTTCCAAACAAATATCCCGAATAACCGAAAAATAGGAATTATGCATTAAATACGTGGCTGCTTTAAAGAAAGAACCACAGTTTTTTCTTTTATATAAATATTTGCCAATTCCGTTGTGCTTTTCGCCAGGGGCAGTAGGCATGCCACTGTTGGCTAAATTGGCAGTAAAATAAATTAACTCCTTCACTTGCTTGCTATTCGCGTTGGAATATCCAATTTTTATGCCTCGACGTTTATGTGCCACTGTACCCATGCTCACTACGTTGCTCTCGTTGCCGTTGGCATCAATATCAAATGCTTTGATGTAGTGTATGCGATTTTCAAATTTGGCTAAATAATATAAACAGGTATGAATGGTACCGTTTAAAAGTCCTTTCTGAAAGTCAGTTTCCATGGATAAAGTTCTGAAAAAGCCCAGCTTATGAGGAAAAAATAGCGACTTCTCTAAGTTGTTTAAATACATCTGCAAGTCTTCGCGATTCTGTTTTCTCGGATCAAATAAAAAACCAGCAGGTTCCAATCCCACCATAATGATGGTATCTACCTCTGGGTAAAACAAATGCGCATAGTAATAATCCCCACCTGCAAAAGGATATAACAAGGTTCTAACGGGTTGCTTCTGATTGTATCCCACGGTTTGCGTCCATTTGGCTATGGGACTACCGATTCGATTTTGCAACACCTTGAATTTACTGGATTGTTGTTGCGAATAGTTCAACCACATGCTGTCGTTGCCGTAGAATGTATTCACGCCCGATGTAGAACCCGCAATTAACTGACTGAATGCATCCCAGGTACTATCTAAGGGAAGATTGATTTTGGGGGATGGGGAATCGGTTGTCGCTGCCACCGCAGTGGAATCGTTGCTGGGGGTGGATTTCTCCTTAGAATTGTTTTGACAGGAAAATAGGAATAGCCCTCCCAAGATTCCCAAATAAATGCGATTCATTTAAGTTGCAAACTTAATACTAAATTGTTTTGTTTGTTCTGCTCTGCTTCCACAGCCCAAGCTTGATTTCTATCCAGTTTTGTTGAGTTGAGGTTGCGACTAACTTCGTAGGCATCGAGTTTTTGGGATGCAACGGGTTTACAAAGTGAAGCACGGTCTTCTAAATCTCCAAACAGCCATTGATCGGCTTGGCGGGAATCGATGATTACGGGCATTCGCTTTTTTACGTTGTGAATGTTGCTCATGAGTTCGTTCGCGTCGGTGGTTAAGATAGAATAAGTGCGTTGTACTTCTCCGGTTTGTGAATCGATGAAATCGTCAAAAATTCCCCCGAAAAGAAAGAAATCACCTTCTGATGGATGGATGAAATAAGGAATTTTGGTTTTTCCTTGGGTTTGCCATTCAAAGAATCCGGAAGCGAGTATCAAGCAGGGTTTGGTTTTCCATGCTTCGCGGAACATGGGTTTTTCGTGTGCCGTTTCCCAACGCGCATTGAGCGATAGTTTTTGCAATTCGTTGGCCTTTGACTTCAATTTTACCCAGGATGGAATCAGTCCCCACTGGGCTAATTCTGCTCCATGTTGATGTTGTATGGGTAGCTGGGGATGGGCAAAGCCGCTAAAAAAGAAACCCGGCTCCGGAATTAGCGCCGGTTGAAAGTCCAACGGTAGTTGGGTTTGTGGATTTGCTTTCAACGAATACGAAAAACACATACACAAATTTATGATTTTTCGAGTCCCAAGTTCCATATTCTGCATTCCAGACTTAAATTGCCGTTGGAATCAAATCAATGGCGGTTGCAATATGATTATCGGAATTATCAAAGAACGAAAGAATCCTCCCGACAATCGGGTAGCGCTTACTCCCGTGCAATGCGTGGCGCTCAAGCATAAATTTCCTGAGTTAGACATTTGGGTAGAATCGTGTTCTACGCGTTGTTTCTCCGACGAAGAATACCGCGATGCAGGCATTGAGGTCAGGGATGATATTTCCGATGCCGATATTATGTTGGGTATTAAGGAAGTCCCCAAAGAACACTTAGTTGCACACAAAACATATTTTTTCTTTTCGCATACCATCAAAAAGCAGCCCTACAATCGGGATTTATTGAGGGAAGTGTTGAAAAAGAATATTCGTTTGGTGGATTATGAAGTATTGAAATGGGAAACGGGTCAACGGGTTTTGGGCTTTGGTAAATGGGCAGGTATAGTTGGAGCATACAATGGTTTGTTGGTTTATGGTAAGAAGCTGAAATTGTTTGATTTGAAACCCGCACATCAATGTTTGGATTATTCTGAAATCATTGAAAATGCGTTGGATGTGCATATTCCACCGATGAAAATCATTGTTACGGGTGGGGGACGTGTGGCTTCGGGTGTATTGGAGTTTTTACGTCATATCCGGATAAAAGAGGTTACCTCGGAGGCTTTTTTAAAAAAATCGTTTAAGCATCCGGTTTTCGTGCAGCTAAATAGTCCCGATTTGTACGGTCATTCTCATTTGAAGAAATGGAATTCACCCTATTTTTATGCGAATCATAAGGAGTATTTCAGCAAGTTTCGTCCCTATTACCAAACCGGAGATTTATTGTTGAATGGAATTTATTGGACGGAGGATTTGCCCCGATTGTTTGAAAAAGATGAGTTGAGGAATCCCGAATTTCGGATTAAGGCTATTGCTGATATCAGTTGCGATGTTAACGGTTCGGTGCCAATAACGTACGAAGCCACGTCGATTGCTGATCCGGTAATAGCTTGGAATCGATTGGATAATTGCAAGGCTGATCCGTATTCATCGGAGAACACCATTGAAGTGATGGCGGTAGGTAATTTACCGAATGAGTTGCCCAAGGATGCGAGTTCTGATTTTGGGGGGATGTTGATACAGCATGTCATTCCGCAGTTGATGGAGGAGCGTTCGTTGTTGTTGGAGGGGGCTACAATTGCTCGCGATGGCAATTTAACGGAGCGATATGAGTACTTACGCGATTACGTGGAGTGATGAGGTTTGGGGTGGAATTGTGAAGATTGCGTTATTTTTCAACCGAATTATTGAGAAATTGGTCTAATTAGTATGTGAATTGTTGCGAATTATAGCGAAATTTGCGGCGATATCAATCAAAAAACATGTCTAATCGTACTTTTACAATGATTAAGCCCGATGCAGTCGCCAATGGCCACGCGGGTAAAATTTTAGATCAAATTATTCAAGCTGGATTCAAAGTTGTTGCATTAAAATACACTCGTTTATCTGAGGAGAAAGCGGGCGAATTTTACGCAATTCACAGAGAAAGACCTTTTTACGGAGAGTTAGTTTCATTCATGTCTAGCGGTCCAATTTATGCAGCCATTTTAGAAAAAGACAATGCGGTAGAAGATTTCCGTAAGTTGATTGGTGCTACAGATCCAAGCAAGGCAGATGAAGGAACTATTCGTCAGCGTTTTGCTAAGAGCATCGATGCGAATGCTATTCACGGAAGCGATAGCGATGAGAACGCACAGATTGAAGGCGATTTCTTCTTTTCTGCAGACGAGCGTTTTTAATGATTCGTTTCATTAAAAGAAATTCTTATATTTGAATACATCAAAGGCTGCCTTTCTGGGTGGCCTTTTTTTTGGGAGATGGGGGTAAATACCTTCCCGAGTCAATATCCCCCGAAAAAAACGAAAAAAAGCAAAACATTTTGAACAGAGATATGGAAAACAGACGACGTAATTTAGACTTAGAGATGCTTCAAGGCCCTCACAATCGGGCGAGTGAATTTTGGTTCCTTTTCAAGGTAATGTGGGAATTTTTTAAAGGGTTTAGGAAGTTGCACTTCGTTGGACCTTGCATCAGTATATTTGGTTCTGCTCGTTTCAAGGAGGATCATCCTTACTATCAGAAGGCCAAGGAAATGGGCTCTAAAGTGAGTAAAGAGGGCTTTACGGTTCTTACCGGTGGCGGTCCTGGAATTATGATGGCGGCCAATCAAGGCGCTCGCGAAGCGGGAGGAAAAAGTGTTGGGGTGAATATTGATTTGCCCTTTGAACAACACGTGAACCCTTATTTGGATATTTGGGTTAATATTCGCTATTTCTTTGTGCGCAAAGTGATGCTGTTTAAGTACTCATTTGGGTTCGTTATTTTTCCCGGGGGATTTGGAACTTTAGATGAAATGTTCGAAGCGCTTACCCTGATTCAAACGGAGAAAATGCCCTATTTTCCGGTGGTAGTTATCGGAACCGAGTACTGGAAGGAAATGGTGGATTTGGTGCAGGATATGGACCGATTCAAAACCATTTCGCCCGAGGATCAGAGTTTGTTTTTAGTAACAGATGATTTAGACGAAGCATTGAATTTTATTCAGGAAAAAGTAGCGTTGATGCCCCGCAAGAAAACCGTGTTCCGCAAGAAATGGTGGTTGGGAGAACGTTGATTTTTTAACTAACTTTGCAGTATGAAAGGTCCAATTTCTCAATTTATTGAAAATCATTATTTGCACTTTAATGCAGCGGCTTTGGTGGATGCTGCCAAAGGATATGAAACCCATTTAACCGAAGGCGGAAAGATGATGGTAACCCTTGCGGGTGCCATGAGTACCGCTGAGTTGGGTAAAAGTTTGGCGGAAATGATTCGTCAGGGTAAAGTGGATATCATCAGCTGTACCGGTGCAAACTTGGAGGAGGACATCATGAACTTGGTGGCTCATAATCACTACAAACGCGTGCCTCATTACCGCGATTTGAGTCCCCAAGACGAATGGGATTTATTGGAAAATCACTACAACCGCGTAACGGATACTTGTATTCCTGAGGAAGAAGCTTTCCGTCGTTTACAGAAGCACATTCACGGTATTTGGAAAGGTGCTGAAGACAAGGGTGAGCGGTACTTCCCCCACGAATACATGTATCAGATTTTGTTGAGCGGTGAATTGGAACAATACTATGAAATTGATCCAAAAGATAGCTGGATGTTAGCTGCTGCGGAGCGTAATTTGCCGATTGTGGTTCCAGGTTGGGAAGACTCTACCATGGGAAATATTTTCGCGAGTTATGTAATCAAAGGTGAATTGAAAGCAAGTACCATGAAGAGTGGTATTGAATACATGGCTTGGCTAGCGGATTGGTATGTGAAGAATTCAGAAGGCAAAGGCGTTGGATTTTTCCAAATTGGTGGCGGTATCGCAGGAGATTTCCCGATATGCGTTGTGCCTATGTTGTATCAAGACATGGAAATGGAAAATATTCCTTTCTGGTCGTATTTCTGCCAAATTTCGGATAGCACAACCAGTTACGGAAGTTACTCTGGAGCGGTTCCTAACGAAAAAATTACTTGGGGAAAATTGGATATCAACACGCCTAAATTCATCGTGGAAAGCGATGCTACCATCGTAGCACCGTTGATTTTCGCTTGGATTTTGGGATGGTAATTCGGTGATTTTTGAATTGCCGGACTTTTTCTGAACAGTAAAGAATAGTATTTTTCCAAAATGAGAGATATCGAGAGTTTTGAGGATATTAAATCCATTGTTGACAAGCAATATGCGGGACTGATTTCGGATGAAACCACTTCTCGTCATTTTAAAGAATTGGATTTCGATAGCCATTTGCCTCGGATCTATAATTTTTGGACGTTCATATTGGAAGTAGATCCCATCAATCATCCTTACAAGGGAAGTGCTTTTGAACCTCATACTCGCTTGGGATTATCGGTAGAAGATTTTCGTATTTGGCAGCAGTATCTCAAAGATGCAATTTTAAGTCAATTCGAAGGGCCAATGGCGGTAAAGATGATCCAAAAAGCCGAACAATTGGGTATGATGTTTGAGTATAAATTGGGTTTGTTAGAAAAATAATAGAGTACAAATCCATGGGAAATTTGATTCCGAAATTAAAAGAGATTAAAGGCTTTATTTTTGATATTGACGGGGTGATGACCCCCGGTCAAGTGTTGGTAACCGAAGAAGGACATCAACTTCGCTCCGTAAATATCAAGGATGGTTATGCGGTTCAGCATGCTGTAAAGCAAGGATATGCGGTGGCTGTTATTTCTGGTGGAAAATCAGAAGGCATGCGCAAACGGTTTGAAGGATTGGGTGTAAAATGGATTTTCATGGCACAATCGCACAAAGAAGAGGCGTTTTATCAAGTATGCGCTGAATCGGGAATTCAACCGGAACATTTTGCATACATGGGCGACGATATGCCCGATTTGCCGGTTTTGGGATTGGCGGGCTTGAGTTGCTGTCCCAAAGATGCCTGTTCAGATGTATTGGATGCATGTGAGTATATCGCTGATTCTGAAGGTGGAAAAGGATGTGTGCGAGAACTCATCGAAAAAGTGATGAAAATTCAACAAACTTGGTACAATGATGACAGTCATCGTTGGTAGTTGTTGAATTTGAATACGTATCTTTGTTAAAGATGATTGCAGAGCAACTTATTTCGGAGCAGTATCATGTTTTGCGAACTACCGATTCGGTGGAAGGCAGCATTGATTATATGTGCAGTCTAGGGGTAAGTGAGCTCCCCATACTGGAAAAGAAGCAGGTGTACAACTATGCTCGTTTGGCTCAGTTGCATGCCGTTGAAGATAAATCTCAATCGCTGAACTCGGTTGTAGCAATGAATCCTCACGCTCCAGTGGCATTTGCAAATCAACATTTGTACGAAATTGTTCCCGTTTTAGCTGCCAATGAGTTAGGCGTTTTGGCTGTTGTAAACAGCGAAGGACAATTTATGGGGCTGATTGATCAGAAACGAATTAACCGCAACATCACTGAATCGATGACGTATAGGGGCATTGGTGCGGTGATCGTGTTGAATGTAGATGATCGTGATTTTTCTCCCGCAATCATTTGCAGATGGGTCGAGGAGAATGGAGCTAAGGTATTGGGTATGATGGTAAGTCAATCCGAATTTGGAAAACTAAAGCTCAATTTGAAGTTGAATACCACCATTGTAAAAGGCATAATATCCACATTTCGTCGTCAGGGTTTTGAGGTGGAAAATGTATATCTAGCAGAAGATCATTCCGACGATGGTTTCAGGGAGTTTGACTTGGCCCTGAAGTTCTTTGATTTGTAGTCGAATTGTGGTTGAATTGAGGGATTTTCATCGGCTTTTTCGGTATATTTGTGGATAAACTTCACATCCTCCTAAAAAATACTTTCGGAACGGATGCGTTTTAAGACTTGAAAACCCAAAATCATTTATGAGCGATCAACCACAGAATAATTTCAATTTAATTGACGAGAACGAGGTAAAACCCATCACCTTAGTAGGCGTAGTGAACTTTTTTTGGCGTTGGCGTAAAGTGTTTTTAATCAGTGTTGCCATCGCAGCGGTGATTTCCATTGTAGTAACACATCCGGCAATAACCAAGCCTAAATACAAGGCGCAGCACATCTTTTATCCCTCAAAAAATAACTCTATTTCGAATGCATTGTTAACGGAATTGAACCAAAGACAATCGGATCCATTGGAGTTGGGAGAAGAAATTGAAGCGGAAAAAGCATTGCAAATCATTCAATCGGGTGCACTTTTAGGCCGATTGGTTCGCAACTTTGATTTGATGAAGCATTATGGAATTGATCCCAAGAAAGAGCAATTTCCCAAATATGCTCTCGATAATAAAATCAAAGAGAATTTCAACTTTGAACGTACTCGATATTTAAGTATCAAAGTGGAAGTTTTGGATGAAGATCCCAAAATGGCTGCAGCATTAGCCAACGGTATTGCCGTGTTGTACGATTCGGTTAAAACCGAAATCCAGAATCAGGTGGCTAAACCCGCTTTGGACATTGTTGAACGTGCATTGAAAGAAAAGCAAAACAAAATTCAAGGGATTAAAGACGAATTGCGCGATTTGGGTATGAAAGGTATAACCAACTATGAAGAGCAATCTCGTGCCTTAGCAGAGGAGATTTACAAAGTACAATCCTCTGGAAAAACAGGTCAACTTCAAAAGTTGTTGGATGAGCAAAAAGCATTGATTGCCAATGGAGGTAATTTCATAGCTCTGAATGAGTTAATTAAGTTGGAAGAAGAGAAGGAAAGTGATTTAATGACCCAATACGAAAAGCGAAAAGTTGACGTAACCGAAACCATGTCGCACAAATTCACTGTGGAAGAGGCAACCGTGCCAGAAATCAAGTTTTGGCCCAAGCGCAGTTTTGTACTATTGATTTCTGTTTTCGCTACGTTCATAGCAACAGCGGTGGTATTGGTAGTCATTGAGTTATTCTTTAAAAAGAAGTAAATTTCAAATCTATTGGAGTAGAAGTTTCTTTTACTTAAACACAACACTCATTAAATCAACGTAATACAGAAGCTCTATGCAGCTAAATCTGCAACTACTCAACAGAAAATCGCGTATTTCCCTTTGGATTGTCTTGGGGATGTTAGCCGCATCTTTGAGTATAGCAGTACTTTTTCAGCAATATCAATGGTTGTTGATTGCTCCTGCGGTACTGGTTCTTATTGGATGTATCTTATACACGGAACAAGCATTACTGCTTGCGGGGGCTTTTGCGCCATTATCCATCAATCAGGATAACTTAATGGGTGGTTTTGGGATGTCGCTTCCCACCGAACCCGTATATATATTTCTGTTTGGATTGCTTGTTTTTCAATGGTACAAAGAAGGAATGCCGATAAACCTTCAGGTATTGAAGCATCCCATAGTTCTGTTTGTAACAGCTTACGGATTGTGGTTGTGGATCAGCAGTATTTTTAGCAGTATGCCCTTGGTAAGTTTCAAGTTTACCCTGGCACGTACTTGGTATATTGTATTGTTTTTTTATTTCGGGATACGCATTTTTAAGAATTATAAGCGCATCCATTTTTATTTTGGCTGGTTTACCACTTTCATCATGGGTGTGGTATTTTACACACTCATTGAACACTCCAAAGATGGATTTTCCCGAGGGTCGAGTTATGGTATTTCTTGGCCATTTTTCCCGGATCACGGTATGTATGCTGCGGGAATTGCATGGGGTGTATTTGTATTGGTGGTTTATACATTTTACGTAAGGCAATTTGGGTTCAATGTTGCATTTGGTCCTGTATTTCTGGTATTATTGTTGATTTTATTGTTTGCCATAGTTGTCAGTTTTACTCGTGCAACTTGGCTTAGTTTAATTGTGTCGGCAGGTGTTTGGTTCATTACCAAATTGAGAATCCAATTTTATTGGGTGCTCATAGCTGTTTTTTCCGTGCTCACTGTGGGAATAATTAAACAAGATGAAATTATGTATTCCTTAGAAGCCAACAAACAAGGAAGTAGCGATGAGTTGGAAGGACACGTGAAATCGGTGAGTAATATCACCACCGACCCCAGTAATTTGGAACGCATTAATCGTTGGAAATGTGCAGGACGCATGGTAGCCCAACGTCCCGTATTTGGATTCGGGCCCGGAACCTATGTGTTTCAGTACGCACCGTTTCAAAAAAGCAGTGAATTAACATTAATAAGTACCCATGCTGGTGATTTGGGCGATGCCCACAGTGAGTACTTTTCATCCATGAGTGAAACGGGTTTTCCGGGTATGTTTTTTTGGTTGGGAATTGTATTTTCAACTGTTTGGATATCGTTTCGTTTGATATATACATCGAAAAATTTCAAATATCTCCTCACAACCTACATTGCTTTAACAGGATTAGTGGCTTATTATGCCCATGCCGTTTTGAATAATTATACGCAATACGATAAATTAGCGGTTCCTTTCTGGGCATTTACTGCGGTAATTGTGGCCTTAGATTTGAAATCCAAAAAGCAATCATGATGATCTCCCCACGTTTAAAAAATCCCTTTTTTTTAATTGGTTTTGGGATGATTTTTTTATTCGCGTTGACGGGTTTTTTGGGGTATGCTATCACCGAAGACAAAACACCCAATAGCAATCAGATCATGCCAGAATGGGCGGGACTCTCACCGGGTTCTAAAGTGTACTATATTCAAAAGAAGCGCACAGAATCGCGATCCTGGAATTTTTGGCTTGTTGGAGATGAGCATCAGGGAGAAATTCTTTCGGTTTTAAAATCTGATGGTGAATCCACTAGTTCTGATGGCCAATCCACTAGTTCAGCTTCAAGTAAACAAGATGCCGGTGCTGCTGGTCAAACCGCTGGTTCTGATGGTGAATCCTCAAGTTCGGTTTCTAGTGATCAAACTGTGCATGGTAAACTAAACAACTCTGTAAAACAAGATGCCGGTACTCAGAAGGACACTGCGTATTTTATTTCTCAAAAGAATGGCGAGAGAATGGCCATCCCCCGAAACCTGTATGAAGGGAATGCTCAAGTGTATGAACGTACGTTTTGGTTGGGGAGTGATCCGTTTGGCCGGGATATGTTGAGTCGGTTAATAGTTGGTACCCGCGTATCATTAAGTATTGGTTTTTTGGCAATGGCTTTATCTCTGTTGATTGGAGTGGTGATTGGATTGATTTCGGGTTATTTTGGGGGATGGGTTGACGGAGTTTTAACTTGGATAATTACCGTCTTTTGGTCTGTTCCCACACTACTAATTGCATTGGGTTTAAGTGCTTTCATGGGCAAGGGATTTTATCAGGTTTTGATTGCTACGGGATTGAGTACTTGGGTTGAAGTGGCGAGGGTGGTGCGTGGCCAAACTATGCAATACAAGAATAAAGAGTTTATTTTATCTGCTCGAATCACGGGATTCAGCAGTAATCACATCATGTTTAGGCATATCTTACCTAATTTATCGGGTTCATTAACCGTTTTAGCCACCACGAATTTTGCGGCTGCTATCTTGTTGGAAGCGGGTTTGGGATTTTTGGGATTGGGTGTGGCTCCGCCAACCGCGAGTTGGGGAATGATGGTCAAAGAGAACATCGGTTATTTGGTATTGGATCAAGCGTATTTGGCCATTTTACCCGGTTTAGCCATTATGATTTTGGTAATGGCGTTCAATTTATTGGCAATGGGATTGCGCAGCGAAGAATAAAAAAGGCGGCTCTTAAAGGAACCGCCTTTTAGGCTTTTATTGGCTACTGGTTTCTTAAACCAATTAGTCGATAATTTGAACTTTTGAGTGGAATTCTTGCTGACCAGAACGTCCC
>CAYPYX010000026.1:0-10244 GCA_964415065.1 uncultured Rhizobium sp. | reverse complement strand
CAATTAGTCGATAATTTGAACTTTTGAGTGGAATTCTTGCTGACCAGAACGTCCCTTCAACGTATAAATTCCTGGTGTGATTCCAGCAGGAACGGAAGTAATTCCGCTTTCCAAGGTAGATTGATGAATCATTCTACCGCTTAAATCAAACCACTGAATGGTAGCACTTTGGAAACCTTGAATTTGCAGATGAGCATTTTTGTTAACCGGATTCGGGAATACATGAATCATGCGTTTGTTGGTTTTGTTAACGTTCAAGTGATCTACTATTACTTGAATATCTGCTGTGTCTTTGCAGCCAGAAGTTTTACTTGTGGCAATCATTAAAACATTGTAGGTTCCTTCACTCGCATATTGGTGAGTGCCGGTGTTGCCTGTAGATGTATTTCCATCCCCCCAAACCCACTGAATGGTCATATCTGTTGTGTTAATGGGTGTGCAGGTTACTTTTCTGGGGTAGTCTAACGCCCATTGGAATCCAGCAGTTGGACGAACCAAAGTTTTAACGGTTACTTTTTGTTTTTCAGAGGTACAACCTTTTTCCTCCGTATTGTAATACATAGTGGCATCGGAGAACATGATACCTAGGTTATACGTATTACCTGTTTTAACGGGGGATGTAGCATTTTCGTCAACAAACCAATTTACGGATCCATAAGGAACATTAACGGTAATTTCACCAATGCTTTTGAAACAAACACTTGGAGCCAAAACGGATGTTGCAGTAGGAGGTATGTTTACAGTGATAGCAACACTGTCCCAATTAGGATTAAAGCAATCTCCTTCGGAGGTTTTGAAGTAAGCATAGCTATTTTTATTAGCAAAACCACCCATGCGAATGAATTTAGAATTGGAGTAGGGTTTAGAATCGGATTTTGATAAGAACCAATTTACGCTTCCCCATTGGGTAGAAGCAGCGATATCAGCAGAGTCACCAAGGCAGATTTCATCACCCACTTTTGCAAATGTAGATGGGTATTGATTGGCGTTAATATGGATGGGGTAACGACCACTACCACAGATACCGTTCCACGATTCAACATACAATGTTTTAGTTCCTCGAGAATTAATGGTATAAGTGTATTTATTTCCAGTGTACAAAGGAGAACCGCCGGTGGAAACGTCAAACCATCTTAGAGAAGCGTTGGCAGAAGGAGTTGCACTTAAGTCGATACTAGTATTAGAACTGGTCAAGCAAAGTGAAGTATCGCTAAATCCAGTTGGTTTACTTGGAGCAAAATCACTTCCAACCAATGCTTTTACTTCTGCTCTACCTCCTTTAAACAAACAACCGTTGTTGTTGGCTTCAGCGTACAATGTAGTATCGCTATTTAAAACTGAAGTTACATAGGTATTTCCAGTGAATACTTTATTTCCACCGCTGGATGCTGTATACCAATTGATTACACCGTTATCGGTTGAAGCGGTTAAATTAGCACTCGCGCCTGAGCATAAGGAATCATTTTTTGTGGTGAGAACAGTCGGAAACTTATTAGCCGTAGTATAAACCGTTAAATTACCAGAAACACAACTTCCATTGGTAGCTTTTAACACCATAGTATCGGGTTTTTGTACATTATAAATGGTGTAATTATTACCGGTGTTGAATACAGGTTTATTGATTCCTGGGGCTGACCATGAAACTATTACATCGGTAACGGGTGAAACCTTCAATTGTAAACTATCGCCAATACAACCATTGGATGTGCTAATTAATGTTGGAGTAGAGGGTCTGAAGTATACTGTTTTACGCGTGGTATCGAAGCAATAGCTACTCGAGCTGGTAAATGTAACTACCATAGAGCGCAGTTCCACGGTAAAGTTCTTTTTTGTTTTGGGACGGAATTTACCATCAATGGTATTGTACATTAAAGTGGTGCCATTGTCGTAAGCCCAATTGTGACAGAATTCGTGGAATCCGGCATATTCGTAGTACATGTATTGGTTGTAAAATACAGATCCACCCACGTTACTTCTAAAGGTATTGTTGAAACGAATGGTGTCTAATGTAGTATAGCAGTCTTTGTTGATGGTAAAATCCGTTCCGTATTTGTAGCTAACATACGGATAAAACTGTGCATGACAATCGAAAGGCACTCCACTTACATTCAACGCCAAGCCACGATACCATTTTCCAGAAATGGAAGCGCAGGATAAATTTCGACCTTCACCATCCCCATTGTTCCAGGAGTTGGTAACAATAGCAGGACGGGTAGTGGAACTGTCGTATTCTACCACCAGAATGTAATTTTTAGATACGGTAACAGGTTTGCTGAACGCTACATTTCGAGTCAAACGAGCTAAAGTTAAAGCACCAACAACTGTATCGATGGTTGTATATCCTACGGCTAATGCAGAACCCGTTGGAAGAGAATCTCCACCAGCTTCATACAACTTACACGCTACAGTGACCTTTTTGCGTTTCAACATGGTATCGTAAGGCAAATAGGAATAGAAACGAAATCCTGAAACGGTTATATCTTGTGGGGCAGCATAGAATTGCCCAAAGAATTGACCATTTCCAATAAGAAGGGATCCATATCCTGTAGAAGAAAGATTGGGAAACAGACTGGTGTCGGATCCGCATTGTGTTGGGTTAGTAGCAGAGCGGCTCGCCGCAGTTGTGCTGGGTTTATTCATTCGGATTTTACCCGTAATTACACCCGGTGCTTGGGTTAACTGAGCAAAACCCGCTTGGAGTATCAAACCCAGTACCCATAGTGACAGTATTCTTTTTTTCATATTTATTAAATTATCGTTTGTTGTTTTGATTCGATGTAGGGTTGTTTTTAAGAAGTATGTATTTTATTCTGAATAAGTTGTGTTACTTTTAATCAACGTCGTAAATTAAATAGAATGTTCTAAAAAATCCAATTTTTAGAACAATAATTTACCTACCACTCATTTAAATAGTTAATTTTGCTGACACAAATGATTAAAATTCATGAGTCATAGTCAAATTTTAAAAGGAAAAAAAGGCATCATTTTCGGTGCTCTTAACGAAGCGTCAATCGCGTGGAAAGTCGCTGAACTTTGTCATGCTGAAGGTGCAGAAATTATACTTACTAACGCGCCAGTAGCAGCTCGTGTTGGTCAAACTGATGAGTTAGCAAAGAAATTAAATGCTCCATTGATTTACGCCGATGTTACGAAAATGGAAGATTTAGAAACCCTAGTTGACGGTGCAACTTCACATTTTAACGGTCAGTTAGACTTCGTGTTGCACAGTGTAGGTATGAGTTTGAATGTGCGTAAAAAGATTCCTTATCCCGAAGCAAACTACGAATACATGCACCAAACTATGGACATTTCTGCTATGTCGTTTCACCGTTTGATGCAAACATTGTGGAAGAAAGATGCTATGAAAGAGTGGGGTAGTATTGTGGGATTAACTTACATTGCTGCACAGAGAACGTTCCCGGATTACGGCGAAATGGCTGATGCAAAGTCATTGTTAGAAAGCTTTGCTCGTAGCTTTGGTTATCATTTTGGTAAGAATAAAAAAGTACGTGTAAATACTATTTCACAGAGTCCAACTAAAACTACTGCAGGCAGCGGAGTGGGTGGATTTGATGCTTTCTACAACTATGCGGATAAAATGAGTCCATTGGGAAATGCCTCTGCTGAATCGTGTGCAGAATATTGCGTTTCTTTGTTCTCAGATTACACCCGTATGGTTACCATGCAGAATTTGTTCCACGATGGAGGATTCAGCTACACCGGTATTTCTACGGATTTGATGGATAGCTTTAGAGATCCAGCTGCGGAATAATAACTACGGAGCTAGGCGGCATTTTGCCCAACCTTGCTCCGTTTTTTCGTATACAGCGCGGTCGTGAATTCGTGAAGGACGACCTTGCCAGAACTCAAAATAACTAGGACGAATTCGAATTCCGCCCCAATGTTCTGGACGTAAAATTTTATTTCCCGATTGAAGCAGTTTTTGAACTTCCTCCGCAAGATTTAAATCTGGATCAATGGTTTGGCTTTGGGCACTTACTACGGCTCCTGCTTGAGATTCAATGGGACGGGAGTAAAAATAGGTATCACTTTCTTCTGGGGATATGCGTTCAGCAATTCCCAGAACTCGAACTTGACGTTCCAATTCTGTCCAAAAGAAATTCATACTCACTTTGGGATGCTGCGTTAATTCGCGACCTTTACGGCTGTGGTAATTGGTAAAAAACACAAAGCCTTCTTCATTAAATTCTTTCAAAAGAACCACTCTGGAGGAGGGAAATTGATCTTCTCCTAACGTTGAAAGTACAAAAGCAGTGGGTTCTTCCGCTTCTGCTTCAATGGCTTGTTCCATCCATTTCTTAAATTCTTCAAAAGGATTTTCAGGCAATTCAGAAACGTTGATACTGCCTTTCATATACACTTTACGGATATCGGCTAATTTGTTTTTCATGAGGGATTTAATAGAAAATTAGCGCATCATTCCAGGGAAACGACCTTTGTTATTGTTCATCATTTTCATCATTTGACGCATTTGATTGAACTGTGTAAGTAATTTATTCAATTCTTGAATGCTTCTACCTGAACCGCGAACAATGCGTTGTTTACGGCTATTATTCAGGATTTCAGGTTTTGTTCGTTCTTCAGGAGTCATGGCCTGAATCAAAGCTTCAATTCCTTTGAACGCATTATCATCGATATCCAAATCTTTGATTTTGCTTCCTACGCCGGGTAACATTCCCAACAAATCTTTCATGTTTCCCATTTTCTTGATTTGTTGAAGTTGAGCAAGGAAATCTTCAAAGTCAAATTTATTTTTGGCAATTTTCTTTGCCAATTTTTGAGCTTCTTCTTCGTCGATAGCGGATTGTGCACGTTCAACCAGCGAAACAACGTCCCCCATACCTAAAATACGGCCTGCCATACGATCGGGATGGAACACATCGAGTGCATCCATTTTCTCGCCATTGGAAGCAAATTTAATGGGTTTATTAACGATGGATTTAATCGAGAGCGCGGCTCCACCTCGGGTATCACCGTCCAATTTCGTTAAAACTACCCCCGTAAAATCAAGCACATCGTTAAATGCTTTGGCTGTATTTACAGCGTCTTGACCGGTCATAGAATCTACTACAAACAGGGTTTCAACGGGATTCAGTGCTTTTTTAAGAGCAGCAATTTCCTTCATCATCTGTTCGTCGATGGCTATACGACCTGCAGTATCGACAATTACGACGTTAAAATTGTGTACTTTAGCGTGTTTTATAGCATTTTCTGCAATTTTTACAGGGTCATTATTTTCGTTTTCAGTGTAGTAACCCACTTGTGTTTGCTCTGCCAAAACACGGAGCTGTTCACGAGCAGCAGGACGGTATACGTCGCCAGCTACCACCATAGGATTTTTACCTTGAGATTTTAAGTAGCGTGATAATTTACCGGTGAAGGTAGTTTTACCAGAACCTTGTAAACCTGCAATCAAGATGATGGCGGGTGAACCTTTAATTTGAAGCTCAGAGGTTTGTCCACCCAATAGCTGAACCAATTCATCGTTGACAATCTTGGTTAACATTTGGCCCGGAGAAACGGAAGCGATTACATTGGCGCCTTTTGCTTTTTCGAGGATGTCATCAGTAAATTGCTTGGCAACTTTAAAGTTAACATCGGCAGCGATTAATGCTCGTCTAATTTCTTTTACGGTATCGGCAACGTTGATATCGGAAATTTTATTTTGGCCCTTTAGGGTCTTGAAGGCTTTTTCTAATCTACTCTGAAGACTATCGAACATAGCTACAAAGATACATAAAGTTCAATTTGGTAAATTAAAATGCTCATTTTATCAAAAGCATCATGATTTGTTCAGAAAATATGTTGCAAACTGCTGTATATTTGAAAATTATTTAAAACAACTGAAAAAAGTATTATAAACAATGGCATATTTCTTTACTTCTGAGAGTGTATCTGAGGGACATCCTGACAAGGTAGCGGATCAAATATCTGATGCACTTATTGATCATTTCTTGGCTTACGATCCCAACAGCAAAGTGGCTTGTGAAACATTGGTAACTACTGGGCAAGTAGTTTTGGCCGGTGAGGTAAAATCTGAAGCGTATTTGGATGTACAATCGATTGCTCGCGAGGTAATTGCAAAGATTGGCTACACAAAAAGCGAATACATGTTCGATGCTAATAGCTGTGGTATTTTATCGGCTATTCACGAACAAAGTGCCGATATCAATCAAGGAGTAGAGCGCAAAAATCCAGAGGAGCAAGGAGCTGGCGACCAAGGAATGATGTTCGGTTATGCAACCAACGAAACGGAAAGTTTCATGCCATTGCCCCTGATGTTATCTCATTTGATTTTGCAGGAATTGGCTGCTATGCGTAGAGAGGGAACTGAAATTCCATATTTACGTCCTGATGCTAAAAGCCAAGTAACTTTAGAATATTCTGATGATCATAAGGCGTTGAGAATTGACACGATTGTAGTTTCTACTCAGCACGATGATTTTATCAAGCCAGAAAACGCATCCCCCGAAGCTCAACAAAAGGCAGATGATGCTATGTTGGCAAAAATTGAAGCGGACTTGAAAAATTTGTTAATGCCTCGTGTGATTTCTCGTGTTGATGAGAGTTTAAGAGGATTGTTTAACACTGAAATTAAATACCATATTAATCCAACCGGTAAATTCGTAATTGGTGGTCCTCACGGGGATACTGGTTTGACCGGTCGTAAAATTATTGTTGATACATATGGTGGACGTGGTGCACATGGTGGAGGCGCATTTTCTGGAAAAGATCCTTCAAAAGTAGATCGCAGTGCGGCTTATGCTACTCGTCATATTGCAAAAAATATGGTTGCTGCTGGATTGTGTGAGCGTGCTTTGGTGCAAGTTTCATACGCCATCGGTGTTGCTCGTCCAGTAGGTTTGTTTATCGATACCTATGGAACTGCTAAAGTTCAAATGACGGATGGTGAGATCGCAGATCGCATTTTAAAAATGCCTGAATTTGATCTTCGTCCGTATTTCATTGAACAACGTTTCAATTTAAGAAGTCCTATTTATTTAGAAACTGCAGCTTATGGCCACATGGGAAGAACCTGTGAAACCGTAACCAAGGTATACAATAAAGGCAAAAAGAATGAGTTATCCGTTTCTGTTAAGTTATTCCCTTGGGAAGAATTAAATGCTGTAAATGCGGTTAAAGCTGCATTTGGAATTTAATAAACGGATTTATATTGGTTCAGAAAATTTAGAATATCCCCCGAAAAATCATCCCCCCAACCCCCCCAAAAAATACTGTAAAAATATGTGTGGAATTGTTGCTTACATTGGTAAAAAAGAGGCTTACCCAATTGTTGTTAAAGGTTTAAAACGCTTAGAATATCGCGGATACGACAGTGCCGGAGTGGCGCTATTGAGCGATAATATGCGTGTTTACAAGAAGAAGGGAAAGGTAGCTGATTTAGAAAATGAGGCGAACGGAAAAGACGTTTCTGGTTCAATCGGAATGGGTCATACGCGTTGGGCAACTCACGGCGAACCCAATGATCGCAATTCACATCCTCACTTTTCAGACAGTGGTGATTTGGCTATTATTCACAATGGTATCATCGAGAATTATGCAACCTTGAAAGAGGGAATGATTCAACGTGGTCATGTGTTTCATTCTGACACCGATACCGAAGTTTTGGTTCACTTGATTGAAGACGTAATGCAGAATGCTAATTTATCGTTGGCGGATGCTGTTCGCGCTTCCTTGAAACAAGTGGTGGGAGCCTACGCTATCGTTATTTTGAGTAAAAATCATCCGGAGCATTTGATTGCAGCTCGTAAGGGTAGTCCTTTAGTAGTAGGAATTGGAAAAGAAAGAGGGGAATATTTCTTCGCATCCGACGCAACACCAATCGTGGAATATACAAACAAGGTTGTGTATATGAATGATGGTGAGATTGCTATCGTGGAAAACCAAGAAATGATCATTAAGAACATCGACAATGTAATTCAGGTGCCTTATGTTCAAGAATTGGAATTGAATTTGGAACAATTGGAAAAAGGCGGATATCCTCACTTTATGTTGAAGGAAATCTACGAGCAGCCTAGATCTATTTTTGATAGTTTCCGTGGACGATTTGACGCTACAACAGGTGAATTCCACATGAGAAGCTTGGAAGAATACCAAGACAAATTGGCGGAAATGAAGCGTTTGATTTTAATTGGATGTGGAACCAGTTGGCATGCAGGATTGGTTGCAGAATACTTGTTTGAGGATTTTGCTCGTTTGCCTGTAGAAGTTGAATATGCTTCTGAGTTTCGTTACAGAAACCCAGTATTGTTTTCCGACGATTTAGTGGTTGCTATATCTCAAAGTGGAGAAACCGCAGATACGTTGGCTGCAATGGATTTAGCTAAGCGCAAGAGCGCTAGTGTTTTCGGTGTGTGTAATGTAGTAGGAAGCAGCATTCCTCGTATGAGTGATGCTGGCGCTTACACCCATGCTGGTCCTGAAATCGGTGTGGCGAGTACCAAGGCATTTACGGCTCAAGTTACGGTGTTGGCCTTGTTGGCATTGGGAATGGCAAAAATTCGCAAAACCATGTCGGTAAAAGCTATTTCGGAAGTAATGAGCGAATTGGAAATCATTCCTGCGAAGATTGAAAAAGCATTGGAATTGAACGATCAAATCGTAAAATTGGCTGAAAAGTATAAGGATGTACGTAATTTCTTGTATTTGGGACGTGGTTACAACTTCCCAGTTGCGTTAGAAGGAGCTCTGAAATTGAAGGAAATCAGTTACATTCATGCTGAAGGTTATCCAGCAGCCGAAATGAAACACGGTCCGATTGCCTTGATCGACGAGGAAATGCCCGTTGTTGTTATTGCTACAAACAGCGAGCACTACGAGAAGGTTGTAAGTAATATACAAGAGGTAAAAGCGAGAAAAGGGCGCGTTATTGCTGTGGTAACAGAGGGCAATCGCGAGTTGGATAAATTGGTGGATCACGTTATTGAAGTCCCTGAAACCATTGAAGCGTTGAGTCCGTTGGTGAACACCATCCCGCTTCAATTATTGAGTTACCATATTGCCGTAATGCGTGGATGTAATGTAGATCAACCTCGTAATTTGGCGAAGAGTGTAACGGTGGAATAAGCCTTTTTTCGTATATTCCGCTAAAACAAGCGGGAATGAAATTTTCATATTTAAAGACTCAACTTTCTTACTTGACGGATTTCTGTTTAGAGAAGCTAAGTAAGGATTGGGTATTTATAACGTTTGCGTTCCTATTATCCTTATTATTCGCAGGTTTCTTAGTCCATTATTTTTGGAATATCCCCCAAGAAAGCGATGTGGGCTGTTTCATGGCGATCGCTCATGATTTGAAAGCCGGGAAATTATTGTATTCGGAAGTTTGGGACAATAAAGCACCCGGAATTTTCTTTATCCATCTATTTTTTCAGTGGGTAACATCAGGGAACATGCATTATCCAGCGATACTGCACGCATCTTTCTTTTTCTTATTTTTAGGGTCGCTATCATGGGTGGTGATGAAAATAATGAGGCACCCCATTCGATACCTATTATTACCTCTAGGTTTTTCTGTAATTTATTTGACTATTTTTCAATGGGAATATTTCTTTTATGGTGGTTTTACAGAAGAAATCGGAATGTATTTGATGATTTCTGGTTTTTTAACCTTGCTTTCAGTGCTGTCTCAAACAAATGGGGGAATAAAAGTAGTGTTCTTATCAGGTACATTCATAGGAGCTTCTTTTTTAATTAAAGAGCCATTTGTAATTAGTATGGCTGCAATTATTGTTGCATTTATTCTATCAAAGAATCAATTACGGCGAAAATTAATGGTTTCATTTTCCTTGGGAATGCTATTATTGCCTTTATTCTTTTTATTTTATTTGCTGTGGAATTCCATTTTCATGGATTATGTGAATTACATAAAGTTCGCGTTTTTTTATTCGAAAACGGAAATTCCTAAAGATTATTTCTCGTTACTTTTCAATTCGATAAACAGTGTATTTCAGAACCTTGAGACTGATGAACCTCTTCTGCGGAAAGTATTTATTTATGGTTTGGGATGTACTGCGATTGGTTTGGGGTTAGTAAGAAGTACACCGCGAATTCATAACAGACATTTTCTTATAGGGTTACTCGCTTTTTTAATATGTCAAATATCATTTTTTCTGATTTCGGGGGATGTGATATACAATCATTATTACATTCCTTTACTTCTGATTCTAGCCGTAATTTCATTTTTTGGAGTTTTATTAATC
>CAYPYX010000025.1:19731-29547 GCA_964415065.1 uncultured Rhizobium sp. | reverse complement strand
CTAAAATCAACCAAATCATTTACCTTTGTGTTTGCCCCATGAAGTTTGTGCTTAAATATTTATCCCTTGTTTCATTTTTTCTCTTTTTGGGGACAGGTATTGCGTTTTCTCAAACTCAGAACTCCTATCCCAAGAGAATAAAAATCCAAGTGTATGAAGCGGAAACCCAAGACCCCGTTCCATTTGCAACCGTACATTGGACCGGAAGTAGCATGGGATTCCAAACCGATTTCGATGGAAAAATTAATACCCTAATTACACAATGTTATTCAGATTCTCTTCGTTTTATTTTCGGGGGATTGATTACGCAAACAGTATTTATTGATACTGCTCTTAACGTTATCGAAAAAACCATTTTCCTCAAACGGGAGATCATTAAAACCCAAGAAGTAACCATCTCGTTGGGAGTCAATCCTGCCATGAAATGGGTAGACCTTGCCATTGCCAACCGAGAAAAAAACAATCCCGATGAAATGGTAAATTATCAATGCGAAGTTTTCGCGAAAACCATTTTATCTGTAAACAACCTTTCCAAAAAAATTGAACGGCTTAAAGTAGGTCGTCAAATAAACGCCCTTTTCGACACCCTTGAATACTTAACAGGTGATACGGAAAAAGCCGTACTCCCAGTGTTCTTCTCTACTACATTAAGTCAGTATTTCCATCAAAAATCTTCTATTTTAGAACGTGAAGATATCCTAGCAACGCGGGTTCGCGGTGTTGGTATAACCGACGGAAGTACGGCCTCGCAATTAACGGGAAGCTCTTTTGCTCGATACAATATTTACAGAAATCGATTGCAACTTTTAGGGAAAGGTATTGTGTCGCCCATTGCAGATGTTGGTCCTCTTTTTTACAATTACAAGCTCATCGACGTAGATAAAACGCACGACTTGAGATGGTTTGTTGTAAAAATATCCCCCAAAAACAAAAACGACATTCTATTCAACGGTATTATTTGGATTGAAGAAAACACCGGAGCCATTACCCGCTTAAATCTGGAGATTAATGAAGCATCCCAAATTAATTTCTTGGATAGACTCAGAATTACCCAAGAATTTGGCAATTCCAACATGAAAGAACTTCCTTATGTGTTGATTAATTCTAGATCCTTAGTGGATGTTTCTGAGTTCTCAAAAGAAAGCATGGGCGTTTTGGCAACCAATGTAATTACCTACAGAAATTACGCGTCGTTGCCTGAATTTTCCAAGGGATTTTTTGACCAAGCTGTAGTGGTTGCTGCCGATGCGTTAAATAAATCCGACTCATTTTGGTATGAATCCGCTCATATTAAGCCCAATATCTTTGAGCAAAAAGTTGTCGATAAAATTGAAGCTGTACGGGATATTCCCACCATTGACCGTAGTGCCAAAGCCCTGAATTTCCTGATTAGCGGATACTATTCGGGTAAAAATTGGAAAGTGGATTTGGGTCCGTACTATTATTTGGCTTTGTTAAATCCATTAGAAGGATTTAGAACCCGTTGGGGATTCAGAACTTCCAATAATTTTTCAAAAACCTGGCAATTTGAAGCCTTTGGTGCTTATGGTTTTAAGGATGAACGTTTCAAATACGGGGCGAATATCACTTGGTACAAAAACATCAAAAAAGGTGAAATTCTGAAAATATCTCGCACAGAAGACACTGAGCTTTTAGGGTTTGTTGACAATGAAAACATGACCTCTGGAGATGCATTAATTCTCGCATTGAACATGTTTTTTAGTAACAGTTTGGCCTATTCAAAAAATACTTATTTTAGCTATCAAAGAGATATTATTAGAGGATTGGATTTCAATGTTAAATTCAGTCATAGAATCTATGATCTGCCTTACGATCAGAGATTCAAACTAGGTTGGTTAGAAACGGCTCATGCCGATAATATTTCAACGCATTTAAATAATGCTTTAATCTCCTTACGACTAACCTACGAACCCCAAGTTTTTTATGTAATCAACGATAATCGAAGATCCAACTGGGCTTCACCTGGTCCGAAATACACATTAACCTACCAACAAGCCGTTCCCAACGTATTTGGAAGCCAACACACGTATTCTAAATTGAGTTTTAATTTCACACATACCTACATTTGGCCTGTTGGGGGTAGAACCCAATATAAAATTTCTGCTAATAAAATATTTGGTTCCGTACCATTTCCGCTGTTAAATATACCATTAGGCAATCAATCTTTTGTATACAATGCTCGAGCATTCAATCAGATGTATTTATTTGAGTTTGTAACAGATCAAAACATTGAACTTATTTCTGAGCACCATTTTAATGGTTTCTTCTTGAATCGAATTCCTCTTTTGAATCGTTTAGGTTGGAGGGAAGTGGTTTCTGCGAAAATGATTGAAGGGTATCTATCCAATCAAAATCAGCAATTAATTCCTGTTGAGATTCAAAAACAAAACAATGTTGTACCGATAAAATCACTCAATTTTGTTCCTTATTTTGAGACCGGGGTGGGAATTGAAAACATTTTTAAATTCATCCGAGTAGATGCTATTTGGAGATTATCTCATCCAAGTGCCGGACATAATTTCGGAATCAAAGTTTCTTCTTATTTAGAATTTTAATTTCAATAATTGTGTTTATCTGCTTAACACGCTTTAGATTTAGTATTTTTCCGTAAAATGTGATCTTTTATTATTAATTTTCCGTAATCCACTGTAAATTATATTTTTGACTTTTGTAGATAATCCCCAAAATGAAAAAGACCAACTTAAAACTTGCCATTGTAATTCTATTACACACCCTTATCACAAACAATATATTTGCTCAAACTAGCGACACTACTTCCATTTCTAAAGGGGATACAATAGTCTATGTTTTCACTCTTGCTAACAAAAACGAAGTAATTGGAACTATCATTAAGGAAGAACCACGTGAAACCACCATCAAATCACAAGATGGTCGAATTCTAATTGTTCCGAGTTATGAGATTTTGTCTAAAAAACCGTATTCGGAAGCAACGAAAATAAATGGGAAGATAGTTTTCAAGAACCCTCATCCATCAAGGTATTTTTTCGGGACTTCTGCCCTACCTATGGAAAAAGGTGAATTTTACGTTAATTCAGTAGTTTTTACGACCGCCCAACTCCAATACGGCATTTCTGAAAACTTCTCGGTAGGGTTTATTACTTCTTTTATACTTTCCCCTGTTGCCGCAACTGCAAAGTATTCAATCAAGTTAAATAAAAATAACCATTTTGCTTTAGGGGGAATGGGAGGAACATTTTCTTGGTTAGCACCAGATGAATATTGGGGTTTAGCTTTTGCTACCTACACGATCGGTAATTCTGAATCTAACATCTCTGCATCGGGTGGCTTTCTAAAATCCACACTCACATCAAATGCTTCGCCTCTTATCAACTTTGGTGCTCATAAACGCTTGAGTAAAAATATCAGCTTTATGGGTGAATTATACTATATCCCAGAACTTGAATTTACCATTGCTGGCCCCTTCATAAGGATGTACTTCAATAAAACCTCATGTTGGGATTTGGGCATTTTATTTTTTAATGTTGAAAATATTAATTTCGCTGTACCCACATTCAGTTACACCTTTAAATTCAACGAAGACTAAATTTTATATTCGAGTTTGACACTACTAATTTGACTCTGAAAATTTAAAAGCCATAGCATTAATCATTCCTTTATTATATACTGACAATTATCATTTATTTTTAAAAACTATTATCGCATTTTTGACTTATGAAAGCAATTACCGTAAAGCTGATTTTAAACGTTTTGACGCTCCTTATAATTTCGAGTAGCAGTATAATTCAAGCGCAAACACCGGTTGAAAATGCAACTGTTATTAAAGATTCAACCAAAACCAATGCAGGTGATACATCATTGTACATCATTAAAACCAACGATGGCAATTCAGTTATTGGGCGAATTTTAGAGGAGAATCCCAGAGAAACTAGGGTAAAACTGCAAGACAACAGAGAGGTAATTCTCCCCTCCTACATAATTGTTTCAAGATCTAAAGTTTCAACTGATAATATGATTAAAGGCCGGATTTTTCTTCCAAATCCTCACCCATCTAGATACTTCTACTCTCCAACAGCACTGCCCATGAAAAAAGATGAGATTTACATTCAATCCATCTACTTTTTAACGGCTCAATTGCAATATGGTGTTACCGATAACTTATCTTTAGGAATTGCGACTACTTTAGCGGGAATACCCATGTTTATTTCAGGAAAATACTCCTATAAAATTAAAGATAAACACCACGTTGCTATAGGCGGACAAATTGGAAACTTAACCTATGTTGAGCCAAATACATATTTAGGAATTGGTTTTGGATGTTATACCTATGGAAATGCCGAATCCAATATCACAGTTGCGGCAGGTTATTCCATGTACTCTGAAAAGGGTTACTTCACATCTGGCTACATTCCTGATGGCACGGGTGGATACTACACGAATTATACCGAGCGCAGACAATCTACATTTTCTCCTGCAATCAGTGTTTCAGGAAATAGAAGACTTTCAAATTCCCTAGCTTTAATGGGTGAATTTTGGGTATTGCCTGAAACTAATACTGTTTTCGGGGGACCTTTTTTACGCATGTTTTTCAACAAAACAGCAACCTACGATATGGGAATTGTCTATCTTTATGTAGATGATATGCCCTTATTATTGCCTGCATTTTCATACACACACAAATTCAACCAAAATTAAAACCCTATTAAATCCATGATAACCAAAATATTTAAAAAGTTTAATCCAGCTCTGTTATTCTCAATTGGTATTTTGATTCAAGGCTGTGAAAAGAGTATTGAATTACCCAAATGTGGTACTCAAAAAGTATTAATGGTGGGTGCAACTGCTGCAACTGTTGAAGCATACATTGAATTTGATGGAAATGCAGAAACCGTTGAAAGTGGAGTTTGCATTGCTCAACATTCCAATCCCACACTTAATGATATTGTACACAAAAACAAAAACACAAGCATTGAACCCTTTCAAATTGTAATCCAAGATCTAAAACCAATGACCACATATTATGCGAGAGCATATGCGCGTAATAGCGAAGGATTGAGTTATGGAAAAGCTATCCTTTTTAGAACAGGTGATAAAGAAATTGGTGAAGAATATGAAGGCGGTAATGTTTTTTACATACTACAACCCGGTGATTTAGGATTTGACTCAGCGATATGTCATGGACTTATTTGTACATCCACTGATAAAATCACTGAACTTGCATTTTCAATTACATCTGGAAATTTTGGTGCAAACAGCAGTGAGATAGGCTATGGACAGGACAATACTAATAATATCTTCAATAACGCGGGTACAAATGCACCTGGACCTGCCTACTGCTATCAATTAAGTCATAAAGGTTATTTCGATTGGTTTTTACCTTCAATTGAAGAATTAAATAAGCTGATGGAAGCAAACATGAGTTATATTTCAAAATCTTCACCGTGGTACTATTTCATGTCATCTACCGAATTAGACAATTCTTATTTTGCCTCAGGTAGAATTCAATATGCCACTGGATATTATTATTATGGCGGTAGCGACAATACATTCTACGTACCAAAAACTGAATATCGGAATAAAGAATATCAGTATAACACTAATGTATGGCCCATTCGTAAGTTCTAACATTCTTTATGGGGAAGCAATAGTCTTTTCGACATAAAACGTGTAAAACGCGTTAAAAAGCTTCCCCTATATAAAAATAAATACCGTATCCTTCTTTTTGAATCCCAACATCGATTCGGGTAAAAATGTCTTTCTTCGGAAATAACAAATACCTCAAACCCGCACCTCCGGCAATTTTAAAATGCTGTAATGGCATAACATCAGAAACGGTTCCCACACTACCAAAAACTGCGCCTCCTAATCGCTTACTGAATGGGAATGGTAAAAATCGGTATTCCATTTGAGCAGCCAAATACCGATTGTCTCTGAAACGGCCTAAATAATATCCTCGCATAATCATATCGCCACCCATCATGCTTAATTGATTAAATGGAACCTGTCCTGAAGAAAACTGCCCGTACAATTGCATAGCCAACACTTGGTTTTTAAAAACAGGTTTAAAAAATCTTCCATCAAAAACCACTGTATTCATGGGGAATGATTGTTCTCCAAATACTTTACCATAGTGTAAATATGCTAATTCTACCAAGTAGCCGTCGCGAACATTCAATACATTGTGTCGTGAATCAAAAATAAGTCCTAATCCCAAACCCAAATTTTTACTACCATTACCGCCTAAAGGAATAGGATTGGTTTGAAAACTTTCTGACCAATTAAATTGAGCCTTACTTAATTGCTGATAATCAAGTTCAAGTCCCGCAAAAAAATTACCCTTTACCCGATAAACAAAACGCTCTCGTATACTGTAGTAGTTGGCAGGAACAACAGCTTGTATTTCATCTTTTGAGTGAATTCCTATTCCATAAAATGATAATGGATAATTTTGCAATCGGATTTTACCCAATGCCAAATATCGATTTTTCGCGCCAAAAATGGCATGATCCATCCAGAGTCCTAATTGTTCATTTTGAGTATAAAAACCAAAAGCGCTAATTTCACTCAACCGTATTGTGGTATCATTTTTATAATGAAAAACAACCAGTCCACTAACCCCAAATTCCCAACGTGTTTCAGGAGAATATCCAATGGTGGGATAGAAAAGAAAACGAGGTTTAGAACTTGAAACGGTGTCACTCACCATGTTTCGAATCCAATTAGGTACTTTTAAACCGCTATTCCATCCCGAAGAAAAATGATTCAAGCTCACATTTACGGAATTACTCTGCGCAGAATCCTTAACTGAAGACTCTAAACTGAATTCATCCGAATTTGCTACAACAACTACATTATTGTGATCCTTGAATTGTAAAGAATCCGCAAAACTTGCATTCGCCAAAGCAACTTTCGAAATCCACCAAATAATACAGGTAACTCTACCCATTTGGGATAAGAATTTGCTTTCCCCTATAATCATGTTTACAAAGAAATATGGAAATTCCTAAACTAATATCAGTTTTTTTGGAATTGCCCAGTTATTAAGCCTTGTGAATTCCGAACTTCAACAAAATACAATCCAGAAGTAATAGAACCTAAATCCAATTCTATTATACCATTCTCAATACTAACTTGATCAAAGGGTATGTTTCTCCCTAAAACATCACGAATAAAAATAGAATTCTCTTGAGCACTTGACCATAAATCTGACTTCAAGAAAATTCGACTATTCTCAATCGGGTTAGGGAATATAGTGATTGATTCCTTCTTGAGGGATTTTGTATTGGTGCGATTCATCACTATGGTTTTAGTTATCCTACACTCACAACCTTTCTCAGCCGTAGAAGCAATCATACTCACTTCAAATGACCCATCAGAGCCCAAATCATATATAACTGAAGCACTCAAATTACTGGATGATTTATTTCCAATTCCTTTTACATTCCATTGGTAATTGACTCCTTCTTGTCCACCCACAACACCCGCAGTATTTTTAGGCTCTAATTTAGCTCCCCAGAAAGCATTTTCATAGGCAGGTGTAAATTCAAAATCACACGTTTTTGGCATTTCGAATACATTCACAGGTTTTATAGTTATAGATTCACAGCCATTTTTTAATTGAGATTTTAACGTCACATTATAAGTCTGATTCTGAATTGGTGAATATTTTTGCGAAGCATTAAAACCTAAAAATGTATCTCCATTTCCAAAATCCCAAGAATAAGAAAGACTATCAGATGGCATAAATTCGGTTTTATTGACAAAATGTACCGTGTCACCGGAACACACTTCTTCGAATGTAAACTGCGGTTTAACCTCATTCAAAACTCGAATTACCCGCTCAATTCTTGAAGTACATAAATTATCCAACTGCACATTTAAATGAATTACATGATCACCTGGTCGATCCCATGTCCATTGTATAGTATCTTTTGAGGAAACCTGTAATTTATCAATAAACCAAACTCTGAACTCTGAAGTTCCCGCAATCTTAGGTGTTTTGTTTTCAAAAAGAGTTTTACTATTTAAACATAAACGATCAACAACAAAATCAGCTTGAGGAGCTGGCTTAACAGTAATGGTTTTAGTAATTGAATCGTTACAACCAAATTCTGAATTGATTACTAATTTAACATTCTTTGTACCTGACTTTGCGTAAGAGTAACTTGTGTTTTTCTGTGTACTCACAGCCCCATTTTCATCAAAATTCCAGACAACACCGAATAAACTGCTATTCATAACTGTAGTATTGGTAAACGTAATTTTGTCGCCCATACAATTTCCCCCAGAATAAGTAAAACCAACTTTAGGATTTTCAAAAACGGTAACTTTATTCTGAGCAGTTGATGAACAACCATTTTTAATGGCATTTAACACTACTGTGTAGGTACCGTATTTATTGTATTTATATCCAAAATCCATTTTGGATATGGTTTTATCACCAGAATTATCTCCAAAATTCCAAATCATTGTGGCCAGAGTATCCGAAGAAATATTACTAAACACAATATCTTGTCCTTCACAACCACTATTACGAGTGAATTTTGCTGTTGGCGTTTGAGTAATATTCAGAATACTGGTTTTTTCAAAAACAAAACCGTAAGGATAGGTTTTTGCCATTAATTTAACCGAGTAATTACCCCCTGAGGTATAAATAAAACTTCCATCAATATCGTTACTAGAATCTAAGGTGCTGCTTCCATATTTCCAGGTATAATCCATGAACGAATTTTTACCTTTGATGGTGGACTTATTCACGAATTGTATTGTATCATTAGAACATAATTTTGATGGCGCATTAAAGTTCAACTTAGGCGTTGGACTGATATAAACCCAAACATTTACAATCGTATCACATCCATTTACGTTATCTGAAATTTTCAATTGCAACTGCACAGTTGAATCCTCCAATAAAGTATCATTGGATATAAAATTCCACTTCAAATCGCTTGATCCACTAGGAACGGTTACGCTACTACCCGAAATAGATTTCCCACTTGATGTTCTTGCAGAAGTGGATACCATCCATTTTTTAGTTGAGCCATAATCAGAACGATTCATCCCTGTTGGCGCTGTTACGTCAAAGCTTACATTTAAACCCAAATAGGTAGCGAATTGGCTACTTGAAATTACATAAGGGTTATTTTTACTTCCTGTGTTACTAATTAACGATAACTTGGACCCACCAGGGGCTTTTTTTACAAATGTCGAAAACGCCAAAGTATCATCCTTTGTAAAATCATTTGATTGAGCAATAAATAGTTTCAAAGTTTGCTTACCCGCTGCATTTAACTTCACCCAATTTGAAAATTGCAATACGGCTGTATCTTTAGGTAAAATTGTTTTTTTAATCTTTTCTGTAACCAACTTTCCATTAAACACATAACCAACTATTAACTCGCTAATGGTATCGCTATAATCATTGGCAACGGTCATTTTTAGATTAAGCTCATAACCATTACAAATGGAATCAGCTAGACTAAAATGTGCACGAACCATTCTAAGATTCATAGAATCCTCAAAACAACCTCGATCCGATCCTATTGGATTTCTTTTCTTACCCATTAAATCCTTATCAGAAATTGTTGAAGTTGAAACGTTATTTTGATTTTTTATGTTTTTGGGACGAAAATCGCTTTGAGATTCGTTTACGAACTTGGAATTAATGTTGTAATTATCGTCGTCCACAAATCCGCTATTTTTCCAATCTGTATAATCCGAATATTGGTTGGTTTCGATTGCCCACCACTCGGTACTATAATTTGAAGTGATTGAATTACTTGAAATTTTGCCAATTGTATTGTATGTATATAAACT